>JAYUPO010000383.1:0-8392 GCA_043760085.1 Burkholderiales bacterium | reverse complement strand
CACAACGCGCGCATCACGTCATCGAGACTGGCCTTGGTCTTGCCCTTACCCCGGGCGCGCAGGCGCAAGTCCAGCGCCAGCGCCACCAGGGCGCCCTTGGTGTAGTAGCTCACCGTGGCGTTGGGCGTGTTCTCGTCGGCCTTGTAGTACTTCACCCAGGCATCGAAGCTGGCCTGGGCCGCGCTTTGCACCCCGCGCCCGGGCGTGGCCAGCACGCCTTGCAGCGTCTTGCCCAGCAACTGCAAATAGCCGGGCACGTCGATCAACCCGGCACGGCGCAGCAGCAGGTCGTCGTAGTAAGAGGTGAAGCCTTCGAAGAACCACAGCAGCGTGGTGTAGTTTTCGCGCGTGTCGTCGATGCGCGCCAACTCAGTGGGCTTCAGGCGCTTGACGTTCCAGGTGTGGAAGTACTCATGGCTCACCAAGCCGAGCAGCCGCGTATAGCCCTCGCCCAGCGCAGCCTGGCCGCGGCGCGGCAGGTCGCGCCGGGCGCACAGCAGCGCGGTGCTGGCGCGGTGCTCCAGGCCGCCGTAGCCGTCTTCCACGGCATTGAGCAGGAAGACGTAGCGCTTGAACGGCGGCGGCTGCGCGCCATGCCAGAAGCGGATGTGGGCTTCGCAGATGCGCTTCGCATCGGCCAACAGGCGCTGGCCATCGAACGACGGCAAGGCGCCGCTGACGATGAATTCATGCGCCACGCCGCAGGCGCTGAAACTGCCGCGCCAGAAGTGGCCCATCTCAATTGGGTGGTCGATCAACTCGTCGTAGTTTTCTGCCACGAAGGCATGGCGGCCACGGGCCGCAGGCAGAGCCGTTGCGAGCTGCCAGCCCGTGGGCAGGCCGCTCAAGCGCAAGTGCTGCGGCTGCTGTTCAGCGCCGTGCACGCGCAGCAGCAGGCTGCTGGCGTTGAAGAAGCCACGCTGCGCATCGAGGAAGGCGGTGCGCACCGAGGAGTCGAACGCGTACACGTCGTAGCTGAGCTGCAGCGCCAGGCCGGGGCGGCTGCCGAGTTGCCAGGTGGTCTTGTCAAGCTGCACCAGCGCGCAAGGCTTTGCGCCTTGGGTCGCAGACAGGCCGCTCAGGTGGCGTGCAAAGTCGCGCACCATGTAGCTGCCGGGTATCCACACCGGCAGGCTGACGACCTGCCTGGCCAGCGGCCGCGCCACCTTCAGGGTGACGCGATAACGGTGCGCATGAGGCTGCGCCGGCTCAACCCGGTGTTCGATCATCGCGGGCAGCGCGGGTCAACCCTTTTTTGCCGTGAGGTGCTTTTCGATCTGCTCCACCGGCATCACGCCGGGCACGCGCGTGCCGTCTTCGAAAAACACCGCCGGCGTGCCGTTGACGCGGTGTTTCTGGCCGAAGGCGACGTTGCGCTCGAGCGCGCCGTCGTCGCACTTGCCCATGGTCTTGGGCGGGTTGACGTTGTCGAGCATCCAGCTGCGCCACACCTTGGCGGCTTCCTTGTTGCACCAGATGTCGCGCGACTTGGCGGTGCTGTCGGGCCCCAATATCGGCAGCAGGAAGGTGTAGATGGTGACGTCTTTCACCGCCAGCAGGTCGCGTTCGAAACGCTTGCAGTAGCCGCAGTTCGGGTCGACAAAGACCGCCATCTTGCGGCTGCCGTTGCCCTGCTTGATGACCACCGCGTCTTTCACCGGCAGCGCCGCAAACTCCACCGCGGTGAGCTTGTTGATGCGCGCTTCGGTGAGGTTGGTGCGGGTGCGGGTGTCGAACAAGGTGCCCTGGACGACGAAGTTGCCGTTTTCGTCGGTGTACAGGATCTCGGTGCCGATGCGCACCTCGTACAGCCCGGCAATCGGCGTCTTGGTGACTTCGTCGATCTTCGGAAAATTGGGCAGCCGTTCGGGCAGGTTCTTGCGGATGGCGGCTTCGTCGGCCGCAGCCGTGGCGCAAGTCAGGGCCAAGACCAGGCCCATCAGGGTGGCGTGCAGCTTCATGTTAGATCCTCAGGAATGCAGCGCACGCGCCGCGAGAAAGCGTTTGAGCGGGCCCAGGTGCTGAACCAAAGTCAGCCCGCGGTTGCGAAGTTCCCGCGCCAGCGGGTGCGGGTGGGCAAAGAGTTGCCACAGGCCGTCCGTCACGCCGCTCATGGCCAGGGTGGGGCCCAGGCGCGCGCGAGCATGGCGGCGCAGCAGTCTTTCGTCGCCCAGCGCACGCCAGGGCTCGCGCTGATTGATCACCTGGCACAGGCTGGCCACATCGGCCAGGCCCAGGTTCAGCCCCTGGCCGGCCAACGGGTGGATGACATGCGCGGCGTCGCCCAGCAGCACCCAGCCCGGGCCACAAACCGGTTGCGCGCGGCCCAGCGCCAGCGGCCAACTGGCACGCTCGCCGGCCAGGCGCAGTGTGCCCGCAGCGCCTTGCGTGGCCTCGTTCAGGGCCTGCTCGAAGGCCGCGTTGCCCAGCGCCATCAGTTCATTGGCGCGCTCGTTGGGCACCGACCAGACCAGGGCGTAGCCATGCCCGGGCTGCGGCCGGTCAAACGGCAGCAAGGCCAGCACCTCGGGGGCACGCAGCCACTGCCGCGCCTGGCCGCGGTGCGGCGCATCGGCCAGCAGCCGCGTGGCCACGGCCTGGTGGCCATAGTCGTGGCTCGACCATTGCGCACCCAGGCTCTGGCGCGCCGCACTGGCGCGGCCCTCAGCCAGCACCTGCAGCGGCGCGTTCACTTCGGCCGCGCCGACCCACTGCACATGCGGGGCAAAGCGCAGCGCGGCGCGCAAGGCGTCATCAAGCGCAGCGGCGTCGGCGATCCAGGCCAGCGCCTCGGTGGCCTGCGCCCAGGCTGAAAAGTCGAGCGCAGCGCCATGGGCATCGCCCTCGATGTGCATGTCGTAAACCGGGGTGCGCGCGTCTTCGGGCAAGGCCTCCCAGACCTTGAGCTGGGTCAACAGCGCCAGCGAGCCGGCATTCAGCGCATAGGCCCGAATGTCGCTGTGCTGCGCGGCTTGTTCCTGCCCCGCCAACGCCACGCGCAGCCCGCCACGCGCCAGGCCCAGCGCGGCGGCCATGCCCACGCAACCGGCACCGCGCACACAAACGTCAAAGTCGTTGTTCACCGGGCAATTGTAGGCAGCGGGCCTGGGCACAATCGGCGCAACTGTGTGTCAAGGGGCCCCACTTTGAGCTTGCTGGAATGCCGCGTTGCTGCACTGGCCGTGTACCCCGTCAAATCTTGCGCTGGCATCGAACTGACGCAGGCTCAGCTCACGCCCACCGGCTTGCAGTGGGACCGGCAATGGATGGTGGTCGACGATCACGGCAGCTTCCTCAGCCAGCGCGAGCTGCCGCGCATGGCGCTCATCAGTTGCGCGCTGCGCGCCAGCACGCTCGAACTGCGCGCCCCGGGCATGCTGGCGTTGCAAGTGCCCTTGGCCTTTGACGACGCCGGCCCGCCCATGCGCGTGCAAGTGTGGGCCGACGTGGTCATGGCGCAAGACAGCGGCGCCGTCGCCGCGCAGTGGTTCACCGGCTTCCTGGGCCAAACCGCCCGGCTGGTGCGCTTTGACCCGCGCCGCCAGCGCGAGTGCGACGCCTCGTGGCTGGGCGGGCTGGCGGCACACACCGCGTTTGCCGACGGCTTTGCGCTGCTGGTGACCGGCACCGCTTCATTGGCCGAGCTGAACCGCCGGCTGCATGCTCGCGGCGTGGCGGCCGTGGCGATGAACCGCTTTCGGCCCAACCTGGTGCTCAGCGGCTTGCAGGCGCACGACGAAGACCATGTGCACGGCCTGCGCATCGGCGGCCCGGCCACTGGCATCGAGCTGCGCCTGGTCAAGCCCTGCGGGCGTTGCAGCATCCCCGATGTCGACCCCGCCACCGCCCGCGTGGGGCATGCCGTGTCCGATGAACTGGCCAGTTATCGCAGCGACCCGCGCGTGAACGGCGCAGCCACGTTTGGGGTGAATGCGGTGGTGGTGTCCGGGCCAGGCAGCATGTTGACGGTGGGCGATTTGGCCCAGGCCGAGCTGGGTTTTTGAAAGCCCGGACTTGCACCGCCTGAGCAACTTTCAACTGTTTGCCATCTGCGTGCTGATCTGGAGCACCACCTGGCATGCCATCGTCTACCAGATCGCCGAGGTGGCGCCGGAATGGAGCGTGGCCCTGCGCTTCAGCCTGGCCGGCGTGCTGGTGCTGGCAGGTTGCCGCTGGCACGCGCTGCGCTTGCACTTTTCGCCGCGCGCGCATGCGCTGTTTGCGCTGCAAGGCGTGTTCATGTACTCGCTGTCGTACATCTGCGTCTACCACGCTGAATTGCATGTGCCTTCGGGCCTGGTGGCGGTGGGCTTTTCGGCCTCGCCCCTGCTCAGCGGCCTGGGCGCCTGGCTGCTGTGGCGCAGCCCGCTGCCGGCGCGCTTTGTGGCCGGCGGGGTGGCCGGCGTGGCGGGCGTGGCGCTGATCTTCTGGCCCGAGTTCGGCCAGGTTGGCGCCGCCGCCGCGCTCGGCGCGGCCTTCACCGCCGCGGCCGTGCTGCTGGCCACCGTGGGCGGGCTGTTGGTGCACGCCGGCGCGCGGCGCGACACGCCGTTCTGGCCCAGCCTGGGCTATTCGCTCTTCTACAGCAGCCTGTGCTCGGCCGCGCTGGCCTGGCTGGCCGGGCTGCCGCTGGTGCTGCCCAGCAGCGTGCAATGGTGGGGCTCGCTGGCCTACCTGGTGCTGGCCGGCACGGTGGTGGCCTTTGCCTGCTGGCTCACCTTGCAACAGCGCCTGGGCCCGGGCAAGGCCGGCACCGTGGGCGTGGCCACGCCGGTGCTGGCGTTGGTGGTGTCCGCTGCATTTGAAGGTTATCGGCCCGACCTGTTGACCGCCTTGGGTGTGGTGCTGGCGCTGGCGGGCAATGTGATGATGCTGCGCTCGCGCGCGTCAGGCCCGGCCCCGAACCCGAACCCGAACCCGACAGCCTCCTAGAATCGCGCGCTCTTTTCCACGTCTGTCTCGAAAGCCCTTTCATGAGCCTCAAGTGCGGCATCGTGGGCTTGCCCAACGTCGGCAAGTCGACCCTGTTCAATGCCCTGACCAAAGCCGGCATCGCTGCCGAGAACTACCCGTTTTGCACCATCGAGCCCAACGTCGGCGTGGTTGAGGTGCCCGACCCGCGGCTGGCGGCACTCAGCGCCATCGTCAAGCCCGAGCGCATGGTGCCGGCCATCGTTGAGTTCGTCGACATCGCCGGTCTGGTGGCCGGGGCCAGCAAGGGCGAAGGCCTGGGCAACCAGTTCCTGAGCCACATCCGCGAAACCGACGCCATCGTCAACGTGGTGCGCTGTTTTGAAGACGACAACGTGATCCACGTGGCCGGCAAGGTGGACCCGATCTCCGACATCGAAGTCATCCAGACCGAGCTGTGCCTGGCCGACCTGAGCACGGTTGAAAAGGGCATCACGCGCTACACCAAGGTGGCCAAGGCCGGGCAGGACAAGGAAGCGCAGCGCCTGGTGGATGTGCTGAAGAAGTGCGAGGCCGCACTCGACCAGGGCCTGCCGGTGCGCAGCATTACTTTCAGCAAGGAAGAGCTGGTGGTGCTCAAGCCGCTGTGCCTGATCACCGCCAAACCGGCCATGTATGTGGGCAACGTGGCCGAGGACGGTTTTGCCAACAACCCCTTGCTGGCCAAGCTGCAAGCGCATGCCGACAAGCACGCCGCGCCGGTGGTGGCCATCTGCGCCAAGACCGAGGCCGAGCTGGCCGACATGAGCGACGAAGACCGCGCCCTGTTCCTGCATGAAATGGGGCAAGACGAACCCGGCCTGAACCGCCTGATCCGCTCGGCCTTCAAGCTGCTGGGCCTGCAAACCTATTTCACCGCCGGTGTGAAAGAGGTGCGGGCCTGGACCATCCACGTGGGCGACACCGGCCCGCAGGCCGCCGGCGTGATCCACACCGACTTTGAGAAGGGCTACATCCGCGCCCAGACCATCGCCTATGACGACTTCATTGCCTACAAGGGCGAGCAAGGCGCCAAGGACGCCGGCAAGATGCGCGCCGAGGGCAAGGACTACGTGGTGCGCGATGGCGACGTGATGAACTTTTTGTTCAGCGGCTGAGTCGCTGCGCGAAGCACAGCGCGGCTCGAAGGGCGACTGCGCCCATCACGTTGCAACGTTTCATGTCACTGGAGGCTTCATGGCCGCGAACTTTCCCGCCCCGCCCGCCCTGCTGCCCATGGCCCAGGTGCGTTGTGACGTCGGCCCGGTGGTCAGCCTGGGCCCGGCCAAGCACGGCGAGCGGCGCTATGTGGCCCTGCTGGGCGGCAGCGTGAGCGGGCCCGAACTGAACGGCGAGATCGTGGCCGGCGGCGTCGATTGGCAAATTGCGCGCGCTGACGGCGTGCTCGACATCGAAGCGCATTACGTCATCCGCACGCCCGACGGCGCCATGATCGAGGTGCAGAGCGACGGCATGCGCCACGGCCCGGCCGAGGTGCTGGCGCGGCTGGCACGCGGCGAGCCGGCGCGGCGCGATGAATACTTCTTCCGCACCGTGGTGCGCTTCACCACCGGCGCGCCGGCCTGGCTGCACCTGAACAAGGTGCTGGCTCTGGCGGTGGGCGAGCGCCAGGCGCAGCAGGTGTGCCTGGATTTTTATAGAATCACTTGAAACGTTAGTTTTTCTGAACCCGCCCGCGCCAACAAACGGCCCGGGCGCCGGCGCCGGCGCGTCATTAAACTTGCGGATGCGTGCGACACACCGCGAACTTAGCCTGAACGTCTTCTCAACGCGATGGTCACACCGTGGCCACGCAAACTTCAAGAGGACTGACATGGCTGACTTGGCAACCCGACTTGACCCACGCATCCTGGGCGTGGACCGCAACGACATCTTCATTCCGTTTCGCGAATGCACCCCGAAGATCCTGGTCGTCACTGACGGCCTGAACTACGCGGCCGCGCAGCCTTTTGGGCTGTCGCAATTCGTGTCTTCGCTCACCAGCGCCACCATCCACGGCATGACACCCACGGTGGTCAAGGCCAGCCGCGCCGGCTCGCCCGGCGCTGACATCACCAACTTCAACTTCACCGACGCCACGCGCGGCCTGGACATCAAGCGCTATGACGTGCTGTTCCTGTTTGGCATCTGGGCGCAAGGCGTGTCTGACTTGCCGGAGGCCGAGCGCAACGTCATCGCCCGCTTCATGCAAGCCGGCGGCGGCGTGTTCGCCACGGGCGACCATGAAACGCTGGGCGCCTCGCTGAGCAGCAGCGTGCCGCGGGTGCGCGCCATGCGCAAATGGGTAGCCACCGACACCCCGCCTGATCGGGCCAACACCTCGCGCCACTCCACCAACTGGAGCGGCAGCAACGAGAGTGAGGAGTTTGCGGACCAGTCCGACGCCATCCCGCAGCGCCTGTACGTGAACTACCGCACCCTGGGCAACGGCATCTTCCAGCCCGACTTTGAACGCCTGGCCCACCCGGTACTGCAACTGCCCGCGCCGCGAAAAGTTGTCGAGGTGTTTCCCGATCATCCGCACGAAGGCGAATGCGTGATTCCGGCGGCGTTCAACACCAGCTTCAAGGTTGACGGGCAAGTGGCGCAGGAATGGCCCAGCACCTTCTTCCTGCCGCCGCGCCCCGAACTGGCGGCTTACTCCATGTCGCACGGCGATGGCTTTGAGAATGGCAACCCCGACAAGTCGGGCCTGGTGCCCAAGTGCTTTGGTGCCATCGCCACCTACAACGGCCAGCGCGCCGGCGTGGGCCGCGTGGTCACCGATGCCACCTGGCACCACTTCGTGAACATCAACCTTGATGGCTCGGGCTCGGGTCAGAGCGCGCTGCGCCCGGGCGGCGTGGACAGCGAGGAGATGACCCGCATTCGCCAGTACTACGTGAACCTGGCCACATGGCTGATGCCGAAGAACGTGCGCCGCTGCCTGTTCGTTTTGCAAGCACTTGATGCGATGGCGCGCTTCCCGCTGTACGAAGAGCTGCAAGGCGCCGCAGCGCCAAAGTTCGATGCCGATGTGGCGCGCACCCTGGGCCGCAGCTTGCTCGCCGCCCTGCGCCAGGATCAACCCGCCTGGATAGCCGAGGCCCTGGCCGACGATGCGCTGACCGATGCGCTGGGCGAGAAGGCGCGTGCGCGGCTTGAAGAACCGGCGGTTCAAGCCACGCTGGGCGCCTTCACTGTTGATCTCGCGCATGCCGCGGTGGGCGGCATGCTGGCCAGCATGATTGGCGAGCTGAACACCATGAAGTCGCTGAAGGAGATCAGGCCGCACGAAAGCTTCGTGAACGGTGCGGTCAAGGGCGCGGCGCAGGGTGTGAATCTGGCGCTGGCGGCGCGGCGCGAACAAAACGCCAGGCTTGACAAGCTGTTGTCCAGCGAATTCAAGTAGGGCCGTGGCTGTGAAAAGGGGCTCGCCGCG
>JAYUPO010000382.1:0-3247 GCA_043760085.1 Burkholderiales bacterium | reverse complement strand
CACGGATGGCGGTGGTGGGCATGGCGGCAGCGCTCCTGCAAGGTCGTTCGCGCCGACTGTACGCTACCGTACTACCATGCTCGACCGCTGCTCACTTTGTCATTCATTTCGCCCACCACGACCCACCGGGAACCCACCATGCTGAGCCCGCAAGACGACCTCATCGGCCACCAGTTGCCCACCACGTTCGACCAGCTCAACAACAGCGACCCGGCCTGGATGGAACGGCTTTGGTACACCGGCCATCCTGCGCCTGGCGGCGAGGTGATGTTCGACATCGGCCTGGGCTACCACCCCAACCGCAACGTGATGGACGCCTTTGCCGGCGTGGCGGTGCCCGGGCGGCAATGGAACTTTCGCGCCTCGCGCCGGCTGCGGCCCGACCCACTCACCACCAGCGTGGGGCCGCTGTCGATTCGCGTGATCGAAGGCCTGAAGCGCCATGCGCTCACGCTGGCCGAGAACGACTCCGGCATCCGCTTCGAGCTTGAATTTCATGGCACGCTGAACGCCCATGAAGAAAAGGCGCACCTGCGCCGACGCGACGGCCGCATCACCGAAAACATGGCGCGCGCACAGCAACTGGGCCGCTACACGGGCTGGCTGGAATTTGACGGCCGGCGTGTGCAAGTTGATTCGTGGCTGGGCCAGCGCGACCATTCCTGGGGCGTGCGCGCCGAGATGCGCACTGATGAGTCCACGCCGCCGCTGACGTTCTACCCGCCCTTTTTCTACTGCTGGGCCACGGCGCAATTCAAGGGCCGCGGCCTGCACATCTTCTTCAAGGAACGCGCGCCGGGCGACAAGATTTATCTCTCCGGCGAAGAAGTGTTTGCCCAGGGCGGCAAGGCCTCGGGCCGGCACCAGCTCAGTGACGTGCAGCACGCCGTGCAATGGCATGACGACGCACACGGCCAGTCGATGGCCGGCGCACAGTTCGACTTGACCTTCGCCAGCGGCCAGCGCCGCAGCGTGAGCATCCGCACCCTGCCCACAAAGTACTACCTCAAGGGCGGCCTTTATGGTGGCCTGAACGGCTGGTTCCACGGCGACGACAAGGGCAAACTCTTCACTGCACACGACGAATGGGACTTGACCCAACCCGACACCCGCCGCCTGGTGCGCACGCTGGCCGACCAGTTGATCGAAGTGACCGATGGTGCTGAGGTGGGCCACGGCATCATCGAATACGGGGTGGGCAAAGGCTATGCCTTGTATGACGCGGTGCAGGGGCATCCGGCGATTTGAGACGGCCCAGGGGTGGCGCGGCCGGGAACGGCGGGCAGGTGAGTTCGCACCCGGTCAATGCAGCGCGGCCAGAAACTGCCGCAGCTCGGGCGTTTGCGGCGCTTCGAATAACGTTTGCGCTGAGCCGCTTTCGTGAATGCGCCCGGCGTGCATGAAGACCACGCGGTTGGCCACCTTGCGGGCAAAGTTCATCTCATGCGTCACCATCATCAGCGTCATGCCGTCTTGCGCCAGGCGCTCCACCACGCGCAGCACTTCGCCCACCAGTTCGGGGTCCAGCGCCGAGGTGATCTCGTCGCACAGCATCACGCTGGGCTCCATGGCCAGGGCGCGCGCAATGGCCACGCGCTGCTGCTGGCCGCCAGAGAGTTCATCGGGCCAGGCGTCGAACTTTTCGGCCAGGCCCACCCGTTCCAGCAGCATGCGCGCTTGCTGTTCGGCCGCAAGTGGTGCGCGCTGCTTCACCAGCGTGGGTGCGAGCATGAGGTTGCGCCCGACGCTCAGGTGCGGGAACAGGTTGAAGCTCTGAAAGATCATGCCCACGCGCTGGCGCAGCGCGCGCAGGGCTTGCGCATCGCCCTGCTTTAGTGCTTGTCCATCCACCTGCACACTGCCGTGCTGAAAACCTTCAAGCCCGTTGATGCAACGCAGCAGCGTGCTCTTGCCCGAGCCGCTCTTGCCGATGATGGCCACCACCTCGCCACGCTGCACGCTCAGGTCAATGCCCTTGAGCACCTCGTTGGCGCCGAAGCTCTTGCGCAGGCCCTGTATGCGCACGATCGGGACAGGGCCAGGGCCCGGGGCAGTGTCAGCGGCCACGCTTGAAGCTCCTTTCCAGTTTGCGGCTGTAGGCAGAAACCGGCCAGCACAGCGCGAAATACATCAACGCCACACAGGCATAAACCGTGAACGGGCGGAAGGTGGCATTGGTGATCATGGTGCCGGCCTTGGTGAGTTCAATGAAGCCGATCACCGACGCCAATGCCGTGCCCTTGATGACTTGCACCAGGAAGCCCACGGTGGGCGGCACGGCAATGCGCAAGGCCTGCGGGCCGATGACATGGCGCATCTTCTCGGTGAACGACAACGCCAGGCTGTCTGCCGCCTCCCACTGCCCCTTGGGAATGGCGCTAACGCAGCCGCGCCAGATCTCCGCCAAGAAGGCGCTGGTGTACAGCGTGAGCGCCAGGCTGGCCGCGGCCCAGGCTGAGACGTTGAAGCCCCACAGCGCCAGGCCAAAGTAGGCCAGGAACAACTGCATCAGCAAGGGCGTGCCCTGGAACAGTTGAACATACAAGCTCACGCCGCGCGCCGCGCCGGGCCACTGCGCCAGTCGCGCCAGCAGCAAGGCCAGGCCGACGATGCCCCCGCCAATGAAGGCGACGAGCGACAGCGCCACCGTCCAGCGCATGGCCAGCAAGAGGTTGCGAAAGATGTCCCAGAGGGTGAAGTCAACCATGCGTGGACGGGCTCAGTGCCCGCCCTGCGGCAGGCGGCCGAACAGCCAGCGCGGCCCGGCCCAGTGCAGGAACTGCCGCAGCGAAATGGCCAACAGCAGGTAGATGGCGGTGGCGATGATGTAGGCCTCAAAGGCGCGGAAGTTGCGGCTTTGGATCAGGTTTGCGGCGTAGCTCAACTCCTGCGCCGAAATTTGCCCGCACACCGCCGAGCCCAGCATCACGATGATGATCTGGCTCACCATGGCGGGCCAAACGTTGGCCAGCGCCGGCGGCAAGATCACGCGGGTAAAGACTTGCGCCTCGCTCAAGGCCAGGCTGCGCGCCGCTTCTATTTGGCCGCGCGGCGTGTTCTCGATGCCGGCACGCGCGATCTCGGCCGCATAGGCACCCAGGTTGACCACCATGGCCACCACCGAGGCCCACTCCGGCGTGAGCTTGAGGCCCAGGCTGGGCAGGCCAAAGTAGATGAAGAACAGTTGCACGATGAACGGCGTGTTGCGCACCAGCTCAACATACACCGCCACCACGCTGGCCAGGGG
>JAYUPO010000381.1:0-3247 GCA_043760085.1 Burkholderiales bacterium | reverse complement strand
TCGAGGAAGACGAAGTAGAACGACGAGCCGATCCAGGCGATGGCGGTGATGACGTGCAGCAAGCGCAGCAGCGCGTTGGCCCAGTCAAGGAGGTGGCTTTCCACTCTGGTACTCCGTGCCGCTCACCACTGCGGGCGCTGAAAGCGGGCTGTGTGCCGCGCATCCTGGCCGGGCTCAGGCCCGGGCCGGCGCCGCTGCGGCGTACGGCCGGCAGTGTAGGCAGTTTCAGGCCGCCACTGCGGTGTCGGACCGCACGGCCCAGCTCATGGCAGCAAAGTCCACGCGCAACTCGATCCAGGAATCCACATGCTCCCAGCGCAAGCCCAATTCATGCGCGGGCGTGTCGAGCAGCGTGAAGCACCCCGCGAATGCCGGGTGCGTGTTGCGCAGGCGGATCAGGCCCAGCAGTTGCTGCACCACCGGCTGGCCCAGCGCCTGCGTGATTTCGGCGCCGCTGTAGTGGTGGCGGTTGATGTCGCGCCCCACGCCGCTGCGCTGCAGCAGCGCCATGTCGTTGCCGCCGGCCAGCAAGCCCACGTAATAAACCTGGGGCACGCCGGGCAGGAAGAACTGCACCGCGCGCGCCGCCAGGTAGGCCTGTTCGTCGCGGCCCAGGGCGTCGAAGTAGGTGCAGTTGACCTGGTACAGGTCGAGGTTGGACGCCGCCGCGCCGGTGGCGTGGCGGCTCTGGCCGCCGCTGTTGGCGTGGATGCGCTCGACCAATGCGTCCAGCTCTTGCGCTGGCACTAGGCCGGGGTGCGCGGCACGGTCTTGCGCATCAGCGCCGATGTCGATGATGCCGATGCCGTCATGCGTGTCCAACACGTTGAGTGCATTGCGTGGCCGCATCCGTGCCCATTGCTTCAACGGCGCAGCGGTCTTGAAGAACACGGCATGCAGCAGCAGCGGCGGCAAGGCGAAGTCATAGACCCAATCGACCTGGGCCGCAATCTCGATCTGGCGCCGGTAGTAGGCATGCACCTCGACCAGCACCTCGATGCCCAACGCCTTGGCGCGCGCCGCAAACTCGGCGATGAAGGCGAAGGTGTCGGCCGTCATGAAGCCGCTGCTGCCGGCACGCTTGATGGCGTAGCCCACGGCGTCGAGCCGCACCATGTGGACGCCGTTGGCGGCGAAGGTTTGCAATATGCCTGCCAGGTAGGCCAGCCCGCTGGGGTGCTGCACGTCGATGTCGGCCTGCTGCGCGGCGAAGGTCGTCCACAACAACTTGCGTTGGCCGTTGGCCAAGGTGGTGGCGGTGAAGGGCAGGCCAGGGCGCGGGCGATACAAGGCCAGCAAGTCAGCCTCGCTGGCGCCGCGCGGGAACACCGTGTCGAACGTGAGGAACAGGCCGGCCCACGGCGAGGCCGCGCCGCGCGCCGACCAGTCCTGAAACTGCGGCGAGGCCACCGACATGTGGTTGACGATCACATCGCCCATCACATCAACCTGCCCGGCCAGCGCCGCGACATCGGCCCACGTGCCCAGCCGCGCATCCACCTGCGTATGGTCGATCGGGTCGAAACCGGCATCGGCACCGTCGATGGTGTGGAAGAACGGCAGCAGGTGCACGCCGCCAAACAGCCCGTTCAAGGGGCCGCGCTCAAGCAAATGTGGCTCTGCCACTTTGCTTGACCCCCACGGGGGGCGGGCTGGGCGCAGCCCGGCCCTGGGGGCACACAACAGCGCCTGCAATTCGACCAGGCCGCCGCCGCCCAGGCGGTCTACATAGGTGATGAGTTGAACCTGGTTCTTCATGCCGCGGGCCGCGCCGCGCGCGTGTCGACAAACAGCACCGCCACCGCGGCACAGGCCAGCAAGGCGCCGGCCAGGCGGATGACGTTGTCGGGCTGGCCGCCGAGCAGGCTGTTGTAGTAGAGCGGCAGGGTCAGCATCTGGATCAACATCGGGATCACGATGAACATGTTGAAGATGCCCATGTAGACCCCGGCGCGCTCGGGCGGAATGCTTCCGGCCAACAGCACATAGGGGTTGCCCATGATGCTGGCCCAGGCCAGGCCCACGCCGAGCATGGGCACGAACAACCAGGCCTTGCTGGTGATGCCGGGCAAGGCCCACATGCCGGTGGCGGCGAGGCTCAGGCACACGGCGTGCACCACCTTCGGCCCGAAGCGGCGCGTGAACGGCACCATGGCAAACGCGGCGATGAAGGCGACGAAGTTATAGAAGCCGCCGATCTGCCCGTTCAGCAGGCCGGCATCACGAAAGCCTTCGCTGCTGGCGTCGGCCGTTTGGAACATCGTCTTGGCCAGCGTGGGCACGATGTAGATCCAGTAGCACATCATGCCGTACCACTGGAACAGCTTCATCCACCAGAGCTGGCGCATGGTGGGTGGCATCTCCTTGATCGCCGCCCAGATCTCGGCCAGCGTGGCGCCCAGGCCGCGTGGCCGCGCGTCGAGCACGGCCTTTTCGGCGGCACTGAGCGGCAGCTCGGGCACCAGTTTGACGCTCCACCACACGGTGGTGAACGAGAAGATGGCGCCGACGACGAAGGCCGCCATGGTGACTTGCGGAATGTGGTTGTCGCCCACCGCGTCTTTGTTGAAGCCCAGCCAGACGAAGATGCTGGGCATCAGGTAGGCCAGCGTTTGTGCCAGGCCGGTGAAGGCACTTTGCGTGAGGAAGCCCAGCGAATGCTGGTTGCTGTTGAGCCGGTCGCTCACATAGGCTCGGTAGGGCTCCATGGTGACGTTGTTGGCGGCGTCCAGGATCCACAACAAGCCGGCAGCAAACCACAGCGTGGGGCTGAAGGGCATGAACAATAACCCCAGGCTGCACAGGATGGCGCCGATCAGGAAGTACGGCGTGCGCCGCCCGAAGCGCGAGGTGGTGCGGTCGCTCATGGCGCCGATGAGCGGCTGCACCAGCAGGCCGGTCATCGGGCCGGCTAGCCACAAAAGGGGCAGGCTGGCTTCGTCAGCACCCAGGTACTGGTAGATCGGGCTCATGTTGCTTTGCTGCAGGCCAAAGCTGAACTGGATGCCGAAGAAGCCGACATTCATGTTCACGATTTGCCAGAACGAAAGCTGTGGCTTGGCGGCGATCATGGCCATCCTGGTGAGTCAAAACAAGAAAGGTGCCGCCAGCTTGCGGCCGGCAGCACCTGACTACTCGACACGCTGTCAGTCGGCCAGCTTAGAACGAGTACTTCAGCGTCGCCTTGGCGCTGCGCCCGTTGATGGCGCGGGCGATGTACAGCGGGTTGTTGGTCAGGTTGCCCTGG
>JAYUPO010000380.1:0-8405 GCA_043760085.1 Burkholderiales bacterium | reverse complement strand
TCGCCGGAGACCGAGCTGGAGGCCGCCGCCGCGGCCGGTGGCGCCGACGCCCAGGCGCTTGAACGCAAACGCGCCGTGGTGGCCGCGGCACTGGCACGGGCGACTCAAACTCTGGCTGAGTCAAGCGCAAGCCCCGGCCATGATTGACACCAACGTCGAGCAATTCTTCGCGACGCTGCGCGCGGCCAACCCCAGCCCGCAGTCGGAACTGCTGTACAGCAGCGTATTCGAACTGCTGGCGGCGGTGCTGCTGTCGGCCCAGGCCACCGACGTGAGCGTGAACAAGGCCACGCGCACGTTGTTCACCCTGGCGGCCTCGCCGCAGCGCATGCTCGCGCTGGGCCAGCCCGCGGTGGAGCAACATATCCGCACCATCGGCCTGTTCCGCAGCAAGGCCCGCCACCTGATGCAGACCTGCGCGTTGCTGGTGCAGCGCCATGGCGGCCACGTGCCAAGTCAGCGCGACGCCTTGCAGGCGCTGCCGGGTGTGGGCCGCAAGACCGCCAATGTCGTGCTCAACGTGGCCTTCGGCGAACCCACGTTGGCGGTGGACACCCATGTCTTTCGCGTTGCCAACCGCACCGGGCTGGCGCGCGGCAAGACACCGCTCGAAGTGGAGTTGGGCTTGTTGCGGCGAACGCCACCACAGTACCTGGCACATGCCCACCATTGGCTCATCCTGCATGGCCGCTACGTTTGTCAGGCCCGCAGCCCACGCTGCAGCGAATGCGCGGTGGCAGCGCTGTGCGATTCGGCCCCACGCCAGCCCGGCTCGCGCTGACCCCACGCCTACAATGAACTGCGATGCCAGCGCCAGACCCCCAACAGCTTGAAGCACTCATCGGTCGCGTTGATCGGCTGGTGCTTCGGCACGGCGAGCTCCAACGCACCAACGCCTTGCTCACCGAGCAGCTTCATGCTGTGAGCAGCGAGCGCGACAGCCTGCGTTCACGCCTGGCCGCGGCGCGTGCCCGCATTGACGCCCTGCTCGAGCGGCTGCCTACCGAGCCCGGCGCACCGGCAGGGGGCCCATGAATCAAGTAGAAGTCACGATCCTGGGGCAAAGCTACATGCTCGGCTGCCCTGAAGGCGGCGAGGCACTGTTGCGCCAGGCCGTGGCCCAGGTGCACCGCGAGATGAGCGCCATTCGCGATGCCGGCAAGGTCAAGGCGCGCGAGCGCATCGCCGTGTTGGCCGCACTGAACCTGGCCTACCAGGTGGCTGAAGGCACTTCGCGCCCGGCCACGGCACAACCCGCCTATGGCGCATCGACGACACCACACGACCTGAGCGCCATCATGGCGCGCATCGATGCGGTGCTCGGTGATGACGGGCAGTTGTTGTGAATTTCCATGCTCGCGCGGCCCGTGCACAGGTCTAGAATGGATTCGTCCGTTGCATTCGCGTGGGTTTTAATTTCCTTGAACCGATGCTCATAGAGCTAGGGCTTGGAACATCGCCCGGCAGGTGTGATCGTCTCGCGTCAGATGAACCCGAAGCCAGGCTGACCTCGCCCACCTGAACTTGCCTTTTTAGGTTCAGGAATGCAGCCCACGGTTTGCAACGGACACCCCCACCCCCCGCCATGACGCGCCATTGGTTGATGAAGAGCGAGCCGGCCGAGTGCTCGATCGATGACTTGGCGCGCGCGCCGAACCAGACGCTGCCCTGGGTGGGCGTTCGCAACTACCAGGCGCGCAACTTCATGCGCGACAACATGGCCGTGGGCGATGGCGTTTTGTTCTATCACTCGTCGTGCGCGCAACCCGGCGTCGCGGGCCTGGCCACCATTGCCGGGCCGGCCTGCCCTGACTTGACGCAGTTCAACCCCGACAGCCCTTACTTCGACGCCAAGTCGCAGCGCGAGCTGCCACGCTGGCTACAGATTGACGTCACTTTGACGCGCAAGACACGCCTGATGTCGCTGCAGGAACTGCGCAACGAAACCCGGCTGATCGACATGCAGGTGCTGGCGCGCGGCAACCGCTTGTCCGTCACGCCGGTGAGCCTGGCTCATTGGCAGATCGTGTTGACGCTGCTCGATGCCTGAACGCGGTGGTTGAGCCCGGCGTTGCGCTGCAATTGCTCGCGCTGGGGCTGGGCGCGGGCTTCCTGGCCGGCTTGCTCGGTATTGGCGGGGGCATGCTGATGGTGCCGTTCCTCTCACTCATCTTGTTGGGTCAGGGTGTGCCGGCCGGGTTGAACGTGAAGATGGCCATCGCCACGGCCATGGCCACCATCCTGTTCACGTCCATCTCCAGTGTGCGGGCGCATCACCGTCGTGGCAATGTGCGCTGGGATCTGGTGCGCGGCCTGGCGCCGGGCATCGTCGTCGGCGGCCTGGTTGCCGGCGCCGGTATCTTTGCCTGGGTCAAGGGCCCGGGCCTGGCGTTGGCGTTCGCCGTGTTCGTCTGGTTCTCGGCAGCGCAGATGCTGCTGGATCGCAAGCCCAAGCCCGGGCGCGAAGTGCCGGGAACTGCGGGCCTGGCCGCGGCCGGCGGCCTGTTCGGCCTGGTCTCTGGCCTGGTCGGCGCGGGCGGTGCATTCATGTCCAGCCCGTTCATGCTGTGGTGCAACGTGCCCATGCACCGCGTGGTGGCCACCAGTGCCGCGCTGGGCTTCCCGATTGCGCTGTCCAACACCGTGGGCTACCTGATCAGCGGGCGCAACCTGCCCGCGTTGATACCAGGCACGTTGGGCTACCTATACCTGCCCGCGCTGGTGATCGTGGCGCTGGCCAGCGTGGCCGCGGCGCCGCTGGGCGTGCGCGCCGCGCATGCGCTGGACACGGCGCAGCTCAAGCGGGTGTTTTCGATGTTGCTGTTGGTGCTGGGCGGCACCATGTTTCGTGAAGCCTGGCGCGCCTGGCAGTGAAGCGCGGCACGCAAGCGCACTATCGCGGCTCGAACTTGATGCTCGCCAACGTGAGCCGGTTGCCGCCGCGACGCTGCGCCTCGGCCATTGCCGCCTGGCAAGCGGCCAACAGGTCTTGCTGCGAGGTGGCCGTGTGCGGATAACTTGCCACACCCATTGACACACTGAACGCCAGTTCCTGGCCTTCATGCACCACGATCTGCGAAGCACATTGGCGGCGCAGCCCTTCCATGCGGGAATGCGCCGTTGCCAGGCCCACGCCTGATAACAACACGACGAACAAGCCTTCATCGAGCTGGCACGAGACGTCCATGGCGCGCGTGTTGCCGCGCAGCAGCCGGCCCATGGCTTCATACACCCGCGTGCGCCCGGCCTCACCAAAGCCCGCAAGCCTGTCGCTGAACGGATCCAGGCTGATCAAGACCAAGGCAAATTCGCGGTGCTCGCGACTTGACAGGTCAACCTCTCGCATGAGCTGATCGTCGAAGTGCGAGCGCTTGTACAAGCCGGTGGTGGCATCGCGCTGGGCTTGATCTTTCAGCTCGCGGCGCAAGGCGTCGTTGGCGCGCTGCTGCTGCTCTAGCTGCTCAAGCGCGGCCTTGAGCTGGGCCTCGCGCTGCAGGGCCGCGGACTGATCCTGCCAAACGCTGCAAAGGTGGCGTCGGCCGTCGGCGTCGGCTTGGCTGAGCATGCGGGTCACCAGGTAGTCGTGCCGGCGCTGCGCCCATTCGAAGCGGTGCTCGCTGGCCAGCGCGCCATCCTGGGCCAGAGCCGTGTGGTCGGCCGCGCGCAAGGTGGTGGCCAACGCCGGGTCGAGCAACTCAGCATCCGTCCTGTTCAACACCTCGGCGGGGGCACGGCCCAAGAATGCGGCCATGCCGGCGTTGACGTATTCATAGCGCCCGTTGCCCGCGTCTTTGATGGCCAGCAAGGCACCCTGGCGCGCCAAAACACAGGGTATGCAGCCGGCCAGCACCTGCATGTATCGAGCTTCTTGACTGTCCATGTTGCGCTGGCGCTATAAGGGCCTGTGGCTGCTGCCCGGGTCGGCTTGACTTATGCGCCGGGTTGCTCCAAGCAGCCAGGTGCAGCGTGCGTGTCACGCCGCCGGATCGGTGTGGCGCGAGCCTGCTCTCGCGAAGTCGGCAATGGTAACCACGAGTGCCCTGCAAGCCCGAGCATTACTTCACGCCTTGACCAAACCGCTTGGTGCATTGGCCTCGCGCTTGCGAGCCGGCGCACGCCGCCACCCGGCCCCCGCGGTTGGGCAACATCAAAACTTCAAGCTAGAATGCTTGACTTTGCCGGCGGTAGGCGTTTGCTGCGCTGCCGGCGCACCCCAAGAAGGATCCACCTGCTCCATGACCACGATTCGCGTCAAAGAAAACGAGCCGTTCGACGTTGCCCTGCGTCGTTTCAAGCGCACCATCGAAAAGCTCGGCCTGCTGACCGAACTGCGGGCGCGCGAGTTCTACGAAAAGCCCACCTCCGAGCGCAAGCGCAAGAAGGCTGCGGCGGTAAAGCGCCACTTCAAGCGTGTGCGCAGTATGCAGTTGCCCAAGAAGCTGTACTGACCCCCTGGCGCTGCGCCTGAAACAACGCCCGTGCGGGCAGCCGCAGCGGGCGTTTTCACTTCCCCGGGAGTTGTTGCGATGAGCCTGAGCCTGAAAGAACGCATCACCGAAGACATGAAAGCAGCCATGCGGGCCAAGCAGCCCGAACGGCTGCTCACCATCCGCATGCTGCTTGCCGCCATCAAGCAGCGCGAGGTCGCCGAGCGCATCACGCTGGACGACGCCGCCGTCGTGGCCATCGTCGACAAACTCATCAAACAGCGCAAAGACTCCATCACCGCCTTCCAGGCCGGTGGCCGCGCCGATCTGGTGGCCAAGGAAGCCGCTGAACTTGACGTGTTGCAGGCTTATCTGCCCGAACGGCTGGGCGCGAGCGAGGTGCAGGCCGCAGTGGCCGCATTGGTGGCCAGGCTTGGCGCCAGCGGGCCGGGTGACATGGGCAAGGTCATGGCCGCAGCCAAGGCGGAACTTGCGAGCCAGACCGACATGGCCACGCTGTCGACTGCGGTGAAAGCCGCGCTGGCCAAGTGAGGGCCACGCCATGACATCCGCCTTGCCGATCCGCGCGGTGGCAGCCGACGTGTGCGTGGCCGCGCAGCTCAACCCGCAAGCGATGGCCGAAGTGGCGGCCATGGGTTTTCGCAGCGTGGTCAACAATCGGCCTGACTTCGAACACGGGCCTGACCAACCGACCAACGCTGCCATCGAGGCCGCGGCCCACGCGGCGGGACTGACGTATCGGTTCCTCCCCGTTGATGGTGGCTACCAGTCACCCGAGCAGATCGCTGCGTTTTCGGTGCTGCTGAACGAATTGCCGCGGCCGCTGCTGGCGTTTTGCCGCAGTGGCGCGCGCAGCACGCGCTTGTACATGGCCGCGCAGGCCGGCTGATTGGTCGGCTGATAGGCCGCAAACTGACGGGCGGGACGCAGCGCGCTCAGGTGTTTCCCTGAGTCGCTTTGGAATTCGCTGGCGCGGCCTGTCATCACCCCTACATTCCACGATGTCGGTGCTGCTTTCAGGCACCGACCCCGAATTTGCGCCACGGTGGTTCATCTTGCCCCTCGGAGCATCACCCGGCCAAGACCTGAATCTGGAGCTTGTATGAATGCCCTGATCGCAGTGGCTCATGCCATCGACCGGCTGAACGACCGTTTTGGCGATCTGGCCAAGTGGGCCGTCATCGCCTCGTGCTTCATCAGCGCAGCCAATGCAGTGGTGCGCTACGGCTTCGACTACAGTAGCAATGCCTATCTCGAAATTCAGTGGTATCTGTTCGCCGCCTGCGTGATGCTAGGTGCATCGCAGGTGCTGCGGGTCAATGAACACGTCCGGGTCGATGTCATCTACGGCCGCTACTCGGGGCGCACCCAGGCACTGATTGACCTGACAGGCTTCTTGTTCTTCATGATGCCGTCCATGGTGGTGATGATCTATTTCGCCTTGCCGTTGTTCATCAAGATGTATGGCAGCGGCGAGATGTCCAGCAATGCGGGTGGCCTGATACGTTGGCCCGCCATGCTGACGCTGCCTTTGGGCTTTGCCATGTTGTTTCTGCAAGGGCTGTCGGAAGCCATCAAACGCGTGGCCTGGCTGGCGCACAAGTACGACGCCGACTTCCACTACGAAAGGCCGCTGCAATGAGCCCCGCCCAGCCGCCCGTAAGGGCTCGCACCGCAGTCCACAAGACGGAGGTTTCAGTATGAGCATGGAGACCTTCGCCCCGCTGATGTTCGCGGGCCTCGTGTTCGTGCTGCTCATCGGCTTCCCGGTCTCGTTTTCGTTAACGGCCCTGGGCCTGGGCTGCGGGTTCTATGCCGTGCACAGAGGGTGGTTCCCGGCCGAGTTCATGGGCAACCTGCCGCTCAACGTGTTCGGCATCCTGTCCAACGAGCTGTTGTTGGCGATTCCGTTCTTCACCTTGATGGGCACCATCCTCGAACGCTGCGGTCTGGCCGAGGACATGCTCGACTCCATGGGCCAGCTGTTCGGCCCGGTGCGCGGCGGCCTGGGCTACTCGGTGATCATCGTTGGCTTCATCCTCGGGGCCATCACCGGCACGGTGGCCGGCCAGGTGATCGCGATGGCCATGATCTCGCTGCCGGTCATGATGCGCTGGGGCTACAACATGCGCTACGCCACTGGCGTGCTGGCTGCCTCGGGCACCATCACGCAACTGGTGCCACCCTCGCTGGTTCTCATCGTGCTGGCTGATCAGTTGGGCAAGCCGGTGGGTGACATGTACAAGGGCGCCTGGGGCCCTTCGATCATCCAGGTGCTGTTGTTTGCGCTGTACACCTTCATTTTGTCGCGCATGCGCCCCAGCTATGTGCCGGGCGTACCCAAGGAAGGACGCACGCTTAACGGCTGGGCCCTTTGGCGCAAGTGCCTGCGCGGCATCGTGCCTTCGGCGGTGCTGATCTTCACGGTGCTGGGCAGCATGGGTGGCCTGCCCGGGCTCAATACCGCCATCGCCACGCCCACCGAGGCGGGCGCCATGGGCGCGGTGGGCGCCTTCATTCTGGCGGCCATGCACAAGCGCCTGTCGCTTGATTTGATCAAACAGGCCTTGGTCAGCACCATGCGCATCACCGCCATGGTGGTGTTCATTCTCATTGGCTCGCGCGTTTTCTCGCTCGTGTTCCAGGGCGTTGATGGCGGCAAGTGGATCGAAGACATGCTGGCCGGGCTGCCCGGCGGGCAGCTGGGCTTTCTGATCGCCGTCAACATCTTCATCTTCTTCCTGGCGTTCTTTCTCGACTTCTTCGAGATCGCTTTCATCATCATCCCGTTCCTGGCGCCGGTGGCCGAGAAGATGGGCATCGACATGATCTGGTTCGGCGTGATGATCTGCGTGAACATGCAAACCAGCTTCATGCACCCGCCGTTCGGTTTTGCCTTGTTTTACTTGCGCGGCATTGCCGATACGCTGTTCAAGAACGGCTCGCTGCCGAAGAAGGTGGAGTCGTCCGACATCTACATGGGCGCCATACCGTTCATCGTGATCCAGTTGGTGCTGGTGGCCATCGTCATCTTCTTTCCGCAGACCGTGACCGTGTTCCTCGACAAGGAAAAGGTGCTCGACCTGAACAAGGCCAGCGAAGCAATCGAGCAAATGGGCGGCGGGCGCAGCAAACGAGCCGATCCACCCACGCTGACTGTTCCAGGGGGCGCCGCACTGGCAGCCAGCGCCGCGGCACCTGCTGCAGAAGAAGACCCGATGGAAGCGGTGAGGCGCGCCGTGGAACAAGACAAGTCCAAGAATCAGTAGCGCGCCGCGGCCCGCGAATGTGGTCGGGCGAGCGCGCGAATACACGGCCGCATGCTTGACGCAACTTGTGCCGGCCAAAGCAAAAGGGCTGCAGTTCCCACCGCAGCCCTTTGGCAATTCAGGCGCCCGACTTACAGCTTGGCGCTTTGCATGTAGTCGTCGAACCCGGCCTCGGTGAAGCGGAACCACAGGTTCACATCGCGGCGGAAGGTCGAGAAGTCGTCATAGACCTTCTTCCAGTTCGGGTTGCTGGCAGACAGCTCGCTGTACAGCGCCATCGATTCCTTGAACGCCGAGTCCATCAGGTCTTTCGGGAACCGGAACAGCTTGGTCCCGCCTGCAACCAGTTGCTTCAGCGACGCGGAGTTGCGCGCGTCGTACTTGGCCTGCATGTCGGTGTGCGCATACGCCGCCGCCGCTTCGATGATGGCCTTGTACTCGGCGGACAGACCGTCATACGACTTGGTGTTGACGTGCAGGTCGAGCTGCGGCCCACCTTCCCAGTAGCCGGGGTAGGCGTAGTACTGGGCCACCTTGTGAAAGCCCAGCTTTTGATCGTCATACGGGCCCACCCATTCGGCAGCGTCAATCGTGCCTTTTTCGAGCGCCGCATAGATTTCGCCGCCGGGAATGTTTGCCGCCACACCACCCAGCCGTTCATACACCTTGCCGCTGAAGCCGCCGGTGC
>JAYUPO010000379.1:0-8407 GCA_043760085.1 Burkholderiales bacterium | reverse complement strand
GGGTGAGACGACCTGGCTGACATGGCTGTAGCCGGCCAGCGTGAGCTGGGCCTTCAGTGCCGCTTCATCGAGCTGGGTCTTTTGCTTGAAGGCGAAGGTGTAGGCGGCAAGGAATGCCGGCGGCGCAAGGCGCGCCAGCGCGGTGGTGGCCGGCAGCAGCACCACGTCGGCCGCGCCATTGCGAATGTTCCACAGCGTGGCCAGGCGCTCGGAAATCAGGTCTTGGTGCGGGCTGAAGGTGTCGTAGGGCAAGGTCTCCCAATCGGGAAACACCGTCACGCGCAAGCCTGGCGCGAAGAAAGGCAATTCGTCGGCCAGGCGCTGCACATCGGCCGGCTCGGCGCACACGATGCACAGCACGCCGGCAGGTGTGCCCTGTGCAGCCGCATGTTTGGCCAGCAACAACGCATCGGCCGAGCCGGGTGGGCGCGGCAGCGTGAAGCGCTTGCCGGGAGGAATGTGGGGGATCTGCATGGAACGGCGACAGGCAACACAAAACGCCCCGCATCGACGGATGCGGGGCGCTGCGTGGGCAATTGTAGGCAGCGCGGGCGGTGTAACCCCGCGTGCACAATCGTTGCCATGCCCGCTCAAACCCAGCCACGCTGCCATGCCCTGGTGCCCTGCGCCGGCGTCGGCCTCCGGGCCGGCACCGGCGTGCCCAAGCAGTATGCGCAACTGGCCGGCCGCTCGGTGGTGGCGCACACCCTGGCCGCGCTGGCCGCGGTGCCACGGCTGACGCACATCATGGTGGTGTTGTCGGCTGCAGATGAAAGTTTTGATCACGCCGTGCCTGCCGATCAGCGTGCGCGGCTGCTGCTGCGGCGCTGTGGCGGCGCCACCCGCGCCGCCAGCGTGGCCAACGGCCTGGCCGCGCTGCGTGATGCCGGCGCCGCCGAGCACGATTGGGTGCTGGTGCATGACGCCGCACGCTGCCTGCTGCGCGCCCAATGGGTGGACCGCTTGATCGACGAGTGCCTGGCCGATGAAGTGGGCGGTTTGCTGGCCTTGCCCGTGGCCGACACCTTGAAGCGCAGCGCCGTCGGCCGCAGCCAGGAAACGCTTGATCGCAGCGGGCTGTGGGCCGCGCAGACGCCGCAGATGTTCCGCCTGGCAACGCTGCAGCGCGCGCTGGCAGCCGCCGGCAACGCGGTGACGGATGAGGCCAGCGCCATCGAAGCGCAGGGCCTGCAACCGAAGCTGGTGCGCGGTGATGCGCGCAACATCAAGCTCACCTGGCCCGAAGACTTTGCGCTGGCCGAAGCCTTGCTCGGGAGCCCGGCATGAAGCTGCCGAACCTTCGTGTGGGCGAAGGCTGGGACACCCATGCGCTCGTGGCCGGCCGCCCCTTGGTCTTGGGCGGCATCACCATTGCGCACAGCCATGGCCTGCTCGGCCATTCCGACGCTGACGCGCTGCTGCACGCCATCACCGATGCCTTGCTCGGCGCCGCCGGGCTGGGCGATATCGGCCGCCATTTCCCCGATACCGATGCCGCGTTCAAAGGCGCCGATTCGGCCGTGCTGCTGGCCGAGGCCGCGCGCCGCGTTCGCGCGCAGGGCTGGGAGATCGGCAACATCGACGCCACCATCATTGCCCAGGCGCCGCGCCTGGCGCCGCACATCGACGCCATGCGAACGCGCATCGCCCAGGTGCTGGGCATCGCTGCCGAGTGTGTGAATGTGAAGGCCAAGACGGCCGAGAAGATGGGCCCGGTGGGCGAGGGCCGCGCCATCGAGGCACGCGCGGTGTGCCTGCTGGCCAAGCCGGGCTGAGGCGCGCTGACGGCCTTGTTCAGGGCCCGCGCTTCAACCTGATGTGCGCCATCAACCCACCGTCGGGCGCGTTGGCCAGCTCCAGGTGGCCGCCCATGCGCTGCAACGCTTTTTCAACGATGGCCAGGCCCAGGCCGGCACCGGTGGCGGCGGTGCGCGCGGCGTCACCGCGGAAGAACGGCGTGGTGAGCTGGCTGAGTTTTTCTGGCGGCACGCCGGGGCCGTGGTCGCGCAGCGTGACGATGACCCAGGGCCCGGTGCGCACATAGCTGACGTTGACCACTGCAATGCCGGTGTAGGTGCCGCGGCCATAGCGGCGGGCGTTTTCGAACAGGTTCGAAAAGACGCGGCCGAGTTCGGTTTCGTCGGCCATCACCGTCACGTCGATGGCCACGCGCGAGGCGATGCGGATTTCGCGCGGGTCGCGGAACGCGGCGGCCTCGCGGTCGATCAGCTGGGCCAGGCGCACCGGCGCGGTTTGCGTGTTGCCCGGGCGCGCATAGTCCATGAACTTGTCGATGATGGCGTCGAGCTGCTCGATGTCGGTGGCCATGTTGCGTTTGGCGTCTTCGTTGTTGACGCTCATCTCGGTTTCCAGGCGCAAGCGTGCCAGCGGCGTGCGCAGGTCGTGCGAGATGCCGGCCAGCATCACCACCCGGTCTTCTTCCACCTTGGCCAGCTCACGCGCCATGCGGTTGAAGCCCTTGTTGACTTCGCGGATCTCGCTGGTCAGGGTGTTTTCATCCAGGCGCGAATCGAGGTCGCCTTCGCGGATGCGGCTGGCGGCGAACGACAACTGGCGCAGCGGCTGGTTGACCAGGCGCGCGGTGAAGATGCAAGCCGCCGCGATGGCCATCAACACCACCAACACCCAGCCCCACCACGCGCCGGGCCGGGGTGAGGCGAAGACATGGTTGGTTTGGCTCAGCCAATAGCGGTCTTGGTCGAGCGAGAAGCCCACCCACAGGCCGGGCACGCCGTTCACGCTGCTGGCCAACACGGTGTCGGCGCCGATCTGCTGGCGCAGCAGGCGGCCGATGGCGCGGGTTTGGCGGTCGGTTTCGAACGGTTCCAGCGCTTCCCTGGGTTCGCGCGGCAAGATGCGAACGCCGGTTGCGCTGCCCAGCGCTCTCAAGCGCGCCTGGCGCTGCAAGGGCTCGACGCCGCGCAACAGCGGGCTGACCAGGGCCACCAGGTGGGCCTGGCGTTCGGCTTGCCGCGGCGCTTCGAGTTCGGCGTCGAGCACGCGCAAGGTGACGGTGAACGCCGCCAACGCCGCGGCCACCAACAACGCCAGCAGCGCAAAGGTGCGCCAAAAAAGGGTCAGTCCAACAGAGGGGCGCGGCACGCTGTCAATTCAGAGAAACAGACTGCGGGAGCATCATCCCGCAGGGTAACAGGCGGGCGCAGCGGTCAGTTGGTGCCGTCTGGTACGAAGACGTAACCAACGCCCCAAACCGTTTGGATGTAGCGCGGCTGTGACGGGTCGGGCTCGATCATTTTGCGCAGGCGCGAGATCTGCACATCAAGGCTGCGGTCGAAGGGCTCGAACTCGCGGCCGCGCGCCAGTTGCGCCAGCTTGTCGCGGCTCAACGGTTGCCTGGGGTGGCGCACCAGGGCCTTGAGCATCGAGAACTCGCCGGTGGTCAGCGAAATCTGCGCGCCTTCCTTGGTGAGCTTGCGCAACGACAGGTCGAACTCGAACGGCCCGAAGGTCACGGTCTGTGCCTCCTTGGCCGGCGCGCCGGGGGCTTCGAGCACCGGGCGGCGGCGCAGCACGGCGTGGATGCGGGCCAGCAACTCGCGCGGGTTGAACGGCTTGGGCAGGTAGTCGTCGGCGCCGACTTCGAGGCCGACGATGCGGTCGACGTCTTCGACCTTGGCCGTTAGCATGATGATCGGCGTGGTGTCGTTGGCCGCACGCAAGCGCCGGCAAATCGACAAGCCGTCTTCACCGGGCAGCATCAGGTCGAGGATGATCATGTCCACGGCCTCGCGGGTGAGCACCCGGTTCAGCGCCTTGGAATCTTCAGCCAGAAAGACTTCAAAGTTCTCCTGGGTGAGGTAGCGGCGCAGCAGGTCGCGGATGCGCGCATCGTCGTCAACGACAACAATGCGATCAGGTCTGGTGTTTGCAGGAGCGTTCATCGCCCATCCCAAAGATGTAACAAGCGAATTGTGCAAGTGAAACTGCCGGGGTAAGGATGCAAATTGACCAACTGTTTCAGTTCATTCGCGGGCTGAAGCCGGCCCCGCGCGCAAAGCGGGTGATATCCATCACAGCGCCTGTGCAGCGCACTGTTATCAACCTATACGAGCCGCCCCATGAATTCCTTCCCGTTCGCAGCCCGCGCCGCCTTGGCGGCGGTGGTTCTGGTCTGGCTGCCGCACGAGGCCCTGGCGCAGGCGCCGGCGCCGCCGCCCCAAGGTGTGCTGATGCTCAGCGCCAGCGCCAGCGTCGAAGTGCCCAAGGATTGGCTGCAGATCGTGTTCGCCATCCAGCGCGAGGGCGTTGACGCGGCGCACGTTCAAGCCCAACTCAAGCAGGCGCTCGACCTGGCGCTCACCGAGGCGCGGCGCGTGGCGCGAGCCGGCCAGATCGAGGTGCAGACCGGCACGTTCGCGCTCAACCCGCGCTATGCGCCCAAAGGCGGCATGAACGGCTGGCAGGGCCGCGCCGAGTTGCTGGTGGAAGGGCGCGACGCCACCGGCCTGGCACAACTGGCCGGGCGCATCCAGGGCCTGAGCATTGCGCGCGTGGGCTGGGGCTTGTCGCGCGAGGCCCGCGAGCGCGTGGAAGGCGAGGTCAGTGCCCAGGCGATTGCGCGTTTTCGCGCCCGCGCCGACAGCCATGCGCGCCAGTTCGGCTACAGCGGCTATGTGATCCGTGAGGCCCATGTGGCGGCCAGCGAGCCGCCGGGAGGTGGGCCGGTGCCCATGGCCCACGCCCGCCTGGCCAGCGCGCCGGCCGAAGAAGAACTGCCGGTTGAAGCGGGCAAGGCCAGCGTCACGGTCACGGTGAGCGGCAGCGTGCAGATGAAGTAGCGGAAATAGCGAAAGTAGCGGAAGTAGCGGAAGTACCGCGGCCGCCGCCAACGCTGCGCGCCTTATTGCGCCAGCCAGCCGCCGTCGACATTCCAGGCCACGCCGCGCACGTTGTCGGCCGCCGGCGAGCACAGGAATACCGCCAATTCGCCCAGTTGTTCAGGCGTGGTGAATTGCAGCGAAGGCTGTTTTTCAGCCAGCAACTGGCGCATGGCCTCCTGCATGCCAAGGCCTTGCGCGGAGGCGCGGGCATCGAGCTGCTTTTGCACCAGCGGCGTGAGCACCCAGCCCGGGCAGATGGCGTTGACCGTCACCCCGGTGGTGGCCGCTTCCAGCGCCACCGCCTTGGTCAAGCCCACCAAGCCGTGCTTGGCCGCCACGTAGGCCGACTTCTGCGCCGAGGCCACCAGCCCGTGGGCCGATGCGATGTTGATGATGCGGCCCCAGCCGCGAGCCTTCATGCCGGCAACGGCCAGCCGCGTGGTGTGAAAGGCCGAGCTGAGGTTGATGGCGACGATGGCATCCCAGCGCTCGGTGGGGAAGTCTTCAACGTTGGCCACATGCTGGATGCCGGCGTTGTTGACCAATATATCCACCGGCCCCAGCTCGGCCTCGCAGGCCTTCATCATGGCTTCGATCTGCGCCGGCTGGCTCATGTCGGCGCTGTGGTACGCCACCTTCACGCCCAGCGCCGCCACTTCGGCGCGCGGCCCTTGCACATCACCAAAGCCGTTGAGCATGATGTTGGCGCCGCGCGCGGCCAGCACCTTGGCAATGCCCAGACCGATGCCGCTGGTGGAGCCGGTGACGAGGGCGGTTTTTCCTTTGAGCATGCTGTGTTCTCCGCGTTGATGGTTACGATGATTATCCGAAACCACCTTGCGCGAACATGACCACTCCCAGCTTGCGACGTGTGCAGTGCCTAGACAGCCGCGGCCTGCACCACATGGCCTATTGGCAATGGGGCGACCCGGCCAACCCGCGCGTGCTGTTGTGCGTGCACGGCCTCACGCGCCAGGGCCGCGACTTCGACACCCTGGCCCAAGCCCTGGCCGGCCAGCATCACCTTGGCCAATACCGCGTGGTCTGCCCCGACGTGGTGGGGCGCGGTGAATCAGACTGGCTGCGCGACCCCATGGGCTATGCCGTGCCGCACTACGTGGCCGACATGGTGACGCTGCTGGCGCGGCTGGATGCGACCACCGTGCACTACGTGGGTACATCCATGGGTGGCTTGATCGGCATGGGCCTGGCTGCCTTGCCAGGTTCACCCGTGACCAAGCTGGTGCTGAATGACGTGGGCCCGAACATCGAGCCCAGCGCCGTGGCGCGCATCGGCGCCTACCTGGGCCAGCCGGTGCGCTGGAACACGCTGGACGAAGCGGCCGATGCACTGTGGGCCATCTCGCAAGGCTTTGGCCCGCACAGCCGCGAGCAGTGGCTGGCGCTGACCACGCCGCAGCTCAAGCGCAACGACGCCGGCCAATGGCTGCCGCGCTACGACCCGGCCATCGCCCAGCCGTTCAAAGCCATCACGCCTGAGATGGCCCAGGCCGGCGAAGCCATGCTGTGGGCGGCGTATGACAGCCTGCGCTGCCCCACGCTGCTGCTGCGCGGCGCGCAGTCTGATTTGCTGTCACCGGCCACCGCGCAGGCCATGACGCAGCGTGGCCCCAGGGCGCGCCTGGTTGAATTTGCCGGCGTCGGCCATGCGCCAATGCTGGTGCAGCCTGATCAAGTCGAGGCGGTGCGCAGCTTCCTGCTTTTGCCCTGATGCCAGCATGAAAACCAGCCAGGGCGTGGCCACGGCCGTGCCCGCCATCGTGCAACTGGCCAGCGCCGCGGCACCGCCGGGCGCGGCTGAGGCTGACGATGTGGCCCGCGCACGCCGCTTCAGCCAGGAGTTATTGGCCGGGCGTGCGTTGGATACGGGCGAAGACGCCCTGGCCCATGCCGACGGCGTGGCCGCCATCCTGCACGGCCTGGGCGCGGCGCCCGCGATGCGCACCGCGGCCTACCTGGTGTACGCCGGCGACTTCTTGCAGCGCCCGGAAGAAGTGGTGGCCAAGGCCTTTGGCCCGTCGCACGCCGCCTTGGTGGGCGCCACGCGCAAGCTGGTGCAGTTGCAGCGCGCGGCGCGCGGCGCGCAGGTGGGGCCGGCGCAACGCGCGCAGCAAACCGAGCGTGTGCGCAAAATGTTGCTGGCCTTTTCGCGCGACCTGCGCGTGGTGCTGCTGCGCCTGGCTTCGCGTTTGCAGACCTTGCGTTTTTACGCCGCCAGCCACCAGCCTTGCCCAGCAGACCTGGCGCTTGAGTCGCAACAGGTCTTCGCGCCGCTGGCCAACCGGCTGGGCATTTGGCAAATCAAATGGGAGCTTGAAGACCTGGCCTTTCGATTCCTGCAGCCGCAGGCCTACCAGCACGTGGCCACTCTGCTGCACCGCAGCCGCATGCAGCGCGAGGCGGCGGTGGAATTCGCGCGCATTCGCCTGGCCCAGCACCTGCGCCAGGCGGGCATCGAAGCTGAGGTACAGGGCCGCCCGAAGCACCTGTACAGCATCTGGAAGAAGATGCACGGCAAGGGCCTGGCCTTCGACCAGGTGCTCGACTTGAGCGCGCTGCGCGTGCTCGTGACCGACGAGCGCGCCTGCTACGCCGCGCTGTCCTGTGTGCACGAGCGTTATGCGCCGGTGAGCGGCGAGTTCGACGACTACATCGCCCGGCCCAAGGCCAACGGCTACCAGTCGCTGCACACCGTGGTGCGCGCTGAAGACGGCGCCATGCTGGAGGTGCAGATCCGCACCCAGGCCATGCACGAGCACGCCGAAAGCGGCGTGGCCGCACACTGGGCGTACAAGGAAGCGGGGGTGCGCGGCTACACCGGCGTCAGTGCCGGCGGTGCGTTTGAAGAGCGCTTGGCCCAGGCGCGCAAGGCCGTGCTGCACCAGTTGCTGGCCTGGGAGCGCGACGTTGTGGCGCTGGAAGGCCCGGCAGACCCGGCAGACCAAACTGCAGGCGGCTTCGATGACCGCATCTATGTCTTCACGCCGCAAGCCACGGTGATCGAGCTGCCCGCCGGCGCCACGCCGGTGGACTTTGCCTATGCCTTGCACACCAGCGTTGGCCACCGCTGCCGCGGCGCCAAGGTCGATGGCGCCATGGCGCCGCTGCACACCATGCTGCACAACGGCCAGACGGTGGAAATCATCACCACCAAGGAAGGTGGCCCGTCGCTCGATTGGCTCAACACCGAACTGGGCTTCTTGCGCAGCCCGCGCGCCCGCGCCAAGGTGCGAGCCTGGTTCAACGCCCGGGCCCAGCACGACACCATCGCGCGCGGGCGTGAGCAGGTTGAACGCCTGTTGCAGCGCGAAGGCCGCACCGCCGTGAAGCTGGAGGCCTTGGCCGAAGGGCTGGGCTTCAAGTCGGCCGACGACTTGTTTGAAGTAGTGGGCAAGGACGAGTACTCCTTGCATCACGTTGAAGCTTGGCTGAAACCCCCGCCCGCTCCACCCAGCGCCGACGAGTTGATTGCGCTGCGCAAACCCAAGCATGACGGTGCGGCCGCGGGCGGCGTGCTGGTGGTG
>JAYUPO010000378.1:0-3255 GCA_043760085.1 Burkholderiales bacterium | reverse complement strand
TTTCGCCAGGCTAGGCGCAGACCCGCAGCCGCACTTTTTGTGCGGCAAGGGGATGCAACGACGCATGGCGGAAAAAGACGCGATTTCATGTATTGGTTTTGGTGAAACGGACGACTAGTCTTCTGTCCGGCCCCATGTACGAGCCGCATTTCGGCCTGAGCGCACCTGCCTTTGCGGCCCAGCCTGAGCCCGGCCTGTACTTCGCCAGCCGCAACCATGCCGACGTGCTGGCCGACATGCGCTATGGCATTTACCGCGGCGAAGGCTTCGTCGTCATCATCGGCGACGCCGGCACCGGCAAGACCCTGCTGGCCCGGTTGCTGCTGGCCGACGTCAAGCCCGACAAGGTGGTGGCCGCGCACCTGGCCGGCGTGCCGCCGGGCGACGGCGAGTTGGTGCCGGCCATCCTGCACGCCTTCGGCCTGAACGCTGCGCTGGGCACGCGCTCGCACAGCCTGGCCGCGCTCGAAGACCACTTGCTCAAACTCGTCACCCAGGGCCGGCGCGGCCTGCTGCTGATCGACCAGGCACACGGCCTGTCCAGCCAGGCTTTGGACGAACTGCGCCATCTGTCGACGCTGCAGTTGGGCACCCTGGCGCTGCTGCAAGTGTTTCTGCTGGGGCGGCCCGCGTTGGCGCGCATGCTCAACGCGGCGTCGATGGCACCGGTGCGCCAGCGCGTGCTCACCTCGAACCGTTTGCACCCGTTGCCAAGCCACGAAACCGCCGCCTACATTGAGCACCGCCTGCGCGCGCGCGGCTGGCGCGGCCAGCCGGCCATCGAGCCGGCCGCGCATGCCGCGCTGCACCAGGCCAGCGCCGGCGTGCCGCGGCAGATCAACCTGCTGTGTGAACGGGTGTTCGACGCTGCCAGTGCCGCCGCGTTGCAGCGTGTCACGGCCGAATTGGTGCAGCAAGTTAATCACCTGCACGGCAGCGAGCCGCCTGGCCCGGGCATGGCGGGCGAGCCGATCAGCACGACCATCACCGCGACCATCACCGCGCCCATCACCGGCCCGCTCACCACCGCCCCCAACGCCCCACCCGGTGCGGCCATGGGCACACCACGCAGCGCCCCGTTCAGCGCCACAACGGCCGTTGCCGGCACGCCGTGGCAGTTGCCCGCGCTGCACGGCAACCTGGGCGGCGCGCCACTGATATGCGTGGCAGGCACGTTGCTCGACATGCTCAAGGCCCGGGTGCTGAATCACTACCTGCAGGCCGCGCCCGGCGCCGTGGACATGGTGATCGTGTCGCCCCAGGCGCAAGCCGACACGCCGCTGGCCCAGGCCGGCCTGCTGGGGCTGAAGCCCGCGCACATGGAAATGCACCTGGCCGTCAACCCCACGGGCTATGCGCAATGCATGGCCGAGGTGTTGCGCCGTTTCGATGCCCTGCTCGACGTGCTGCTGCCGCGCGCCGTGCTGGTGCTGGGCGACACCGCGGCCAGCCTGGCCTGCGCGTTGGTGGCGCGCCAGCGCGGCGTGCTCGGTATCCGCCTGGACGCCGGCCTGCGCGGTGGCAACGAGCGCGACCCGCAGGCACTCAACGCCGCCCTCATCGACCGCACCGCCAACCTGTTGTTCGCTGCGCACCTGGCGGCGCAGCAAAACCTGCGCCATGAAGGCCTGGGCGACAACGCCTCGGTGCTGTCCGGCACCGTGCTGGTGGAACTGGTGGCCCATGCCGAACGCCAGGGCGGGCCACTGCCGGCGCTGCTGCAACGCAGCGGGGCCCGCGCGCAGGGCCTGGAAGTCGGGCGCAGCTATGTGCTGGCGACGCTGAAGGTACCGGCCGACGACCCCTGGCCCGCCGATGTGGCCGACACGCTGCGCGCGCTGCGCCCGCAGGCGCCGGTGCTGTGGTTGGTGGACGAGGCGTCACGCCAGGCCATGGCCGGCAGCGGCTTTGCGCAGCGCCTGGAACGCGATGGCGTGTGCCTGGTCAACGACGCCACGGTGATCGAACAACTCTGCCTGGTGCGCCATGCTCGCGTCGTGCTGGCCGACGCCGCACGCGTGCTGGCCGATGAAGCGCAGGCCCTGGGCACGCCGGTGCTCTTGTACGACAGCCAGGGCGTGCTGGGCCCCGCGCAAGCCCAGTCAGGCGGCGCCGTGGTGGAAGACGCCGAAGAAACCCTGCGTGCCTTCATGGCCCTGAATTCGCGCCGTGCGGGCGCCGCAGAATCGAGCCGGCACGGCCCCGGCGTGGCCCGCCACATCGCAGAACAACTCCAGGCCTGGCTGGCCGACACAAGCACAAGCGGGCGCGGCGCATGAAGATCGTTCACATCGTTGAAAGCCTGGATGTCGGCGGGCTGGAGCACACCGTGCTCGCGCTGGCCCAGGCGCAGCAGGCGCGCGGCCACGGCGTGGCCATCATTTGCCTGTGGCGGCGCGGTGCGCTGGCCGCGCAAGCGGTTGCCGCCGGCTTGCCGGTGCAGTGTTGCGACAAGCGTTCGGGCCTGGACCTGCGGGCGCTCAAGGCCCTGCGCGGCCTGTTGCGCCAGGCCGCGCCCGATGTGGCGCACACACACAACGCCATGGCGCACTACTACACCGTGCTGGCCGGGCTGGGGCTGGGGCTGCCGCGGCTGGTGAGCACGCGCCACGGCATGGGCTCACGCCAGCTTGGCGCGCGCCGCGAGCGCCTGTACCGCCTGGCCTTGCACCGCACTGCCGCGGCCGTGTCGGTGTGCGCCGCGGCGCGCGCGCGCTATGTCAGGCACGGGGTCATGCCGCAGGCCAAGGCGGTGGTGGTGCCCAACGGCATCGAGCTCGCGCGCTTCGTGCCACGCAGCGATCAACGCGCTGCCCAACTGCGCCGTGATCTCGGCCTGCCGGCGCAGGCCGTGCTGTTCGGCAGCGTGGGCCGGCTGCATGAAGCCAAGCGCCAACGGCTGCTGCTGCAAGCGTTGCGCCGGCTGCTTGATGCCGGCGTGCCCGCGGCGGTGGTGATCGTGGGCGATGGCGATCAACGCGCCGCGCTCGACAGCGAGATTGACGCCCTGGGCCTGCAGCGCCACGCCCGGCTGCTGGGCACGCGGCGCGACGTGCCTGAGCTGCTGTCAGGCATGGATGTGTTCGTGCTGCCGTCGCGCACCGAAGGCTATTCACTGGCTCTGGTGGAGGCCTGCGCCAGCGCGCTGCCGATCATCGCCACCCAGGTTGGCGGCAACGCCGAGATCGTGGCGCACGACGTCACCGGCCTGCTGGTGCCGCGCGACGACCTCGACGCCCTCACCCAGGCCATGAC
>JAYUPO010000377.1:0-8427 GCA_043760085.1 Burkholderiales bacterium | reverse complement strand
CTGGTGATGGCGTATTACCACTCGTTTGCGTGGGCCCAGTTGGCCGCGCCGATCGACGCGGTGCTCAAGGCCGACCCGGCTTGCGGCATGGCGCATTGGGCGCGTGCACTGGGTGCCATGAACAACCCGTTCGCCTGGCCGGGCAACGTGTCCACCCAGACGCTGAACGACGGCAACGCCACGCTCGACGCCGCGCGCACCGCCGGCCTGAAGAGCCAGCGCGAGCGCGATTACGTTGACGCGCTGGCCCAGTTCTACAAAGACCACGACAAGCTCAACCACCGCACCCGGGCCAAGGCGCTGGAGACGGCACTGGAGGCCGTGGCGCAGCGCTATCCGCAAGACCGCGAAGCGGCGACGCTGCATGCGCTGGTGCTGTCGGCCAATTTCGACCCGGCCGACAAGAAGTACACCAACCAGTTGAAGGCGGCGGCCATTCTCGAGCCGCTGTTCAAGGCCCAGCCCGAACACCCCGGCGTGGCGCACTACCTGATCCACAGCTACGACTACCCGCCGATCGCCCACCAGGGGCTGGAGGCGGCCAAGCGCTACAGCCGCATCGCCGCCGATGCACCGCATGCGCAGCACATGCCTTCGCACATCTTCACCCGCGTGGGCGCCTGGCGCGAATCGGTGGCGGCCAATGCTGCCTCGGCGCAGACCGACAAGGATCGCGGCTGGAACACCATGCATGCCTACGACTACATGGCCTACGCGCACTTGCAACTGGCCCAGGATGCGGCGGCGGCCAAGGTGATGCGCCAGGCGCAGGAAGTGGCCAACGAACGCGACCACTCTGCCAGCGCCTACGCTGCGGCGGCCATTCCGGCGCGCCTGGCGCTGGAGCGCGGCCGCTGGGCTGATGCCGCGGGCTTGAGCATGCCGCCCGGTGCCACACCCTGGGCCAAGTACCCGCAGGCCGAGGCGATCAATGCGTTCGCGCGCGGCATGGGTGCCGCGGGCATGAAAGACCCGGCCAAGGCGCGCGCTGAAATCCAGCGCCTGTATCAACTGCGCGATGCGGCCAGCGCGCTGAAACTTAACTATTGGGTTGAGCAGATCGAGATCCAGGCCGACGTGGTCAACGGCCTGGCCCTCTTGGCCGAAGGCAAGGAGGCTGAAGGCCTGAGCGCGTTGCACAAGGCCGCCGAGCGCGAAGACGCCACCGAAAAGGCGGCCGTGACGCCCGGCCCCATCGTGCCCGCCCGCGAGGTGCTTGCCCGCGTGCTGCTCGAAGCCGGCCGCCATGCGCAGGCGCTGGGCGAATTCGAGGCGGTGATGAAGAAAGAGCCCAACCGCCTGCGCGCCACCGCGGGTGCGGCGCTGGCCGCCGAACGCAGTGGCGATGCGGCGCGGGCGCGCGACCTGCATGCCCGGGTGCTCGAAATCGCCGCCGACGCCGACACGCCGCTGCCTGAAGTGGCCCAGGCCAAGCGCTTCCTCGGGCGCGGTTGAGCGTGGCCAAGCCTCAGCGCTGGCGGGCGTTCATGGCGCGGTGCCGCCGGGCCGGCCTGGCGGCCGTGGCCTGGGTGGGCCTGGTGGCTGCCCCGCTTGGTGTGCCGGTGGGTGCGGTTGAAAGCGACCCTCTGCCGGTGCCTGCCGACACGGCGCGCGCCCAGGCCGTGCGCAGCTACAACAGCGGCGTGGAGCTGCTGCTGGCGCGCAGCTTTGCGCAGGCGCAGGCGCGCTTCGAGGCCGCGTTGAAGCTCGATGACACCATTGCCGAAGCGCACAACAACCTGGCCTTCAGCCTGCGCATGCAAGGCACGCACAACTTCGAGCGTTCACTGCGCCACTACAACCGCGCCATCGAACTCAAACCCGCGCTGGCCCAGGCCTACATGTACCGCGGCGTGTTGTTCACGCAGATCGGCGACCTGGCCCGCGCCCGAGCCGACCATGCCCGGCTGCTGGCGCTGGACCCTGCGCTGGCAGCGCGGCTGGAGCAGGCGATCCTGGGCCTGCAGCGCGATGACCGTTCGGGCATTGCGGGGCAGTACGAGTGATCTGCCGCTTTGTGGGTGCAGGCAGCAACGCGACGCGGCCCTGCTGCGCCTTGATCTGCGTGCGCAATGCCGCGCGCGCGGCGTCGAGTGTCGCCACGGTGGCGCGTTCGTCCAGCGACATCAGCCGCGAATAGCCGGCGGCATCGGCGGCCAGGATGGCGGCCAGGCGCTGGCGCAGTGCGGAATCCGTCACTCGGCAGGCCCCAACGGCAGGTACAGCGTCAGCGCACTATCGGCGCAGGGTGTGAAGCCGTAGTGGCGGTAGAAGGCTGCGGCTGGTTCGTCTTTGGCATCCACGATCAGCGCAAACGCGGCCACCTGTTGCCGTGCTTGCAGGCAGCGTTGCACCGCGCAAGCGACCAGCAGCTTGCCCAGGCCCTGCCCATGCTGGTCGGCGCGACAGGCCAGACGCCCCATGCGAAAGCAAGGCACCGGGTAGCGCGGCAGCTTCTTGCGATCCGCGTCGCGCAGTTCGGCCACGTCCACCTCGGCGGCGCTGAGGGTGTAGTAACCCAGCACCCGGCTGGGCTCGCTGCTGTCCACCAACACGAACGCCGTGCTGATGCCACGCTTGCGGTGCTGGCTGGCAAAGCGGTGCAGGTACTCGTCGAGTTCGGCCACGCCACAACTGAAACCCGCCCGGTCATGCCGCTGCGCGTCGAGCGCGCGCTCTTCAAGCACGGCGCACGGCGGCCTTGGCGTGCGCCAGTGCACCCTTCAGTGCGCGGTTAGGCTTGAAAGCACCGTCCAGCGCCTTGCTGAAGGCGGCGAAGTCGCGCTTCGACAACGTGACGCGCGACTCGCGATCCAGCAGGATCAGCGCCTTCTCCTTGGCCGCTGCGCGCATGAAACCGGCCATGGTCGAGCCCATCAAGGCGGCCGCGCGGGCCACGATGTCTTTCTCCTCGGCGTCCATGGTCAGGTCGAAGCGGGCACGGGCGGTCATGGTGGTTCCTGGGGAGCGGGAAAGTGATACGGGATTTTACCGTAATGCATCAGCGGCGCTGGGGTCTTCCAGGCCGGCGGCGACAAGCCTGAAGCTCGGTGATGCCCGGGCCCATGACCTGCATGATCTGCGCCACGGGCACACGCAGTGCAATGCAGGCCGTGAGTTGCGCGGGGGTGGTGGTGAGGTGCGGGTGGTCGATCATCGTGGCCTCACTGCATGAACGTCAGACATTCGGCTGCGGCGGCCGCCGCGCCAGCAGCTCGGGAATCAAGGCCTCGTAGGCGGCGGCCACGCGCAGCAAGGCCGCATCGCCGCGCGGCTTGCCGATGAGTTGCAGCCCCATGGGCAGGCTGCCGCTGGCATCGAACCCGGCCGGCACGCTCATGGCCGGCAGGCCGGCCAGGGTGGCATAGGCCGTGCATTCCATCCAGCGGTGGTAGGTGTCCATGCTGCGCGTGCCGATGGCCCGGGGCCAGTCGAGCGTCACATCAAATGGCCACACCTGTGCCACCGGCAGGGCCAGCACATCGAAGCGCTCAAACAACCCGAGCAGGTGTTGGTGGAAGTCGCTGCGCACGCGCGCGGCGTGCATGAAGTCGTTGAACGGCAGGCTTTGCGCCTGGTCGTGTTCCCACAGGGCCTCGGGCTTGACCGCGGCGCGCGCGCCGGGGCGCTGCAACACCGCGGCCACGGTTGGCGCCACCAGGGCACGGCGCCACACCAGCCAGGCCTGCCACAGCACGTGGGCATCAAAGCCCAGTGCCGTGGGCTCGATGTGTGCGCCGCCAGCGGCCATCACGTGCAAGGCCTGTTCGCACACCGCGGCCACGCCGTCTTGCAGCGCCAGGTGCCCGCCCAAGTCGCCCAGCCAGGCCACGCGCACGCCGGCCAGGCTTTCGTGCGCGCCGGGCATGAAGCCGGCCGCGGCGGTTGCCAGCGACAGCGGCGCGCGCGGGTCGTGGCCGGCCTGGATCTCCAGCAGCCGGGCCAGGTCGCGCACGGTGCGCGCCATCGGGCCGTCGCTGCCGAGCTGGCTGATCCACACCTCGGGTTTGGGGCAGGCCGGCACGCGGCCCTGGCTGGGCCGCAGGCCAAACACATGGTTCCAGCCGGCAGGGTTGCGCAGGCTGCCCATGAAGTCTGAGCCATCGGCCAGCGGCAGCATGCGTTGGGCCAGCGCCACCGCCGCGCCGCCGCTGGAGCCGCCGGCCGTGCGGCCCGGCGCCCAGGCGTTGCCGGTGGCACCGAACAAGCGGTTGTAGGTGTGCGAGCCCAGGCCGAATTCGGGGATGTTGGTCTTGCCGATGACGATGCCGCCGGCCGCCTTCATGCGCGCCACATGGCTGCTGTCTTGCGTGGGCAGCGCGTCTTTGAGCAGGCTGCAACCCAGGGTGGTGGGAAAGCCCAACACATGCGCCGTGTCTTTGATGGCCAGTGGCATGCCGTGCAGAAAGCCGCAGGAATGGCCGCGTGCCAGTTCGGCGTCGCGGGCGTCGGCCTGGGCCAACAGGCCTTGCGGTGCAGCGCGGTTGATGATCGCGTTGAACACCGGGTTCAGGCGATCGATGCGCGCCAGGTAGGCGGCCATGACTTCGCGGCACGACACCTGGCGCGTGTGGATGGCGGCACTGAGCGCATGGGCGTCCAGGTCGGTGATGGCAGTGGTGGGGCTCATGGCAACCATGGTGCCACCGTGCGGCGCCGCGGCGAATGCACGCTCATGCGAGTCGGGGTAAACACCTTGGCTCGACCGCTGTGCGGCCCCGGCCCAGCGCGGCCGCATTGCCTACGATGCGGTCTGCTTTCGAAAGCCGCGCGATGACCGATCTTGCCTTCTTGCCCGCTGTTGAACTGGCCCGCCGCTTGCGCGTGCGCGATGTCTCGGCGGTGGAACTCTTGCAGCACCACCTGAAGCGCGTTGAACGCCTGAACCCGGCCATCAACGCCGTGGTGGTGCTCGATGCCGAACGCGCCTTGCAGCGTGCGCACGATGCCGATGCCGCGCTGGCCCGCGGCGAAAGCTGGGGGCCGCTGCACGGCCTGCCCATCACCGTGAAAGAGGCTTTCGACGTGCCCGGCCTGGCCACCACCCAGGGCCACGAAGCGCAGCGCGGCAACATCGCCACCACCGCCGCGGTGAGCGTGGCCCGGCTGCAAGCGGCGGGTGCCATCGTCTTCGGCAAGACCAATGTGCCGGTGGCGCTTGCCGACTGGCAAAGCTTCAATCCGGTTTACGGCACCACCAACAACCCGTGGGACGTGACGCGCATTCCGGGTGGCTCGTCAGGCGGTTCGGCCGCCGCGCTGGCCGCGGGCCTGAGTGCGCTGGAACTGGGCAGCGACATCGGTGCGTCGATCCGCAACCCGGCACATTACTGCGGCGTATATGGCCACAAACCCACCTGGGGCGTGGTGCCGCTGGCCGGCCACCAACTGCCGGGCGAGGAATGCCCCGACGCCACCGACATTGCCGTGGCCGGGCCGATGGCACGCAGCGCCTTTGACCTGACGCTGGCGCTCGACATCTTGAGCGCACCCTTGAGCGCCATGACGCCGCTTGGCCGCGTGCCGGTGGCCTGGCGCGACAGCGGCACACCGCCGGTGCAGTGCCGCGTGGCCATCCTCTACAGCGATGCACAGGCCGAGGTCGATGACAGCGTGCAAGACGCGCTGCGCAAGCTGGCTGGATTCCTGCGCCGTGAAGGCGTGGCGGTGAGCGACGACGCGCGGCCGGTTGACAGCGCGGAAACGCACCGCGTCTACGTCCACCACTTGCGCTCGGCCCTGGTGGGCCCGTACGACGATGCCACCTATGGGCGAGCCCGGCAAGCCGCCGCAGCGCTGGGCCATGACGACGACAGCTTCACAGCCCGCCACTGGCGCGCCATCACCACCGACCACCGCGCCTGGTTGCAGGCCGACGACGTGCGCGCGCGGCTACGCCGCCAGTGGGCCGCTTACTTCGAACGTTATGATCTGTTGATCTGCCCGGTGGCCACCACCCCGGCCTTCCCGCACAACCAGGTGGGCTACCGCTGGGAGCGCATGCTCGACGTGAACGGCCGCGAGCAGCCCAGCACGGATCAACTCTTCTGGGCCGGCTACCCCGGGCTGTGCGGCCTGCCGTGCACCGTTGTGCCCATCGGTGCCAGCCGCGAAGGCCTGCCCATCGGCGCGCAAATCGTCGGCCCGGTCTTTGCCGACCCGTTTACGCTGCGCTTTGCGCGCTGGCTCGAAACTGAATTCCGCGGCTTCGTGCCGCCCCCACTGGCAACAGCATGAGCAACGAGCAGCTGAAGCGCGACAACGCGCAATACCTGTGGCACCCCATGGCCCACCCGCGCGCCATGCGCGAGCAGCGGCCCGACATCATTGCCCGCGGCGAGGGCTGCTGGGTGTGGGACGTGGACGGCCACAAGCTGCTCGACGGCGTGGCCGGCCTGTGGAGCAGCAACCTGGGCCACAGTTGCAAGCCGGTGCGCGACGCCATCGTGGCGCAGTTGGACGAGCTGCCCTTCTTCAACACCTTTCGCGGCACCACGCACCCGCGCGCCATCGAGCTTTCCACGCAACTGGTTGAATTGATGCGGCCCGACGGCGTGGCCGCCGTGATGTTCAGCAACGGCGGCTCGGATGCGGTGGAAAGTGCGCTGAAGATTGCGCGCCAGTTCCACAAGCTGCGCGGCGAGAAAGACCGCACCAAGTTCATCGCCCTGAAGCAGGGCTACCACGGCGTTCACTTCGGCGGCACCAGCCTGAACGGCAACACCAATTTTCGCCGCTCATACGAACCGTTAATGCCGGGTTGTTTTCACATTGACTCGCCCTGGCTGTATCGCAACGCCTACACGCAAGATGCTGATGAACTCGGCCGCATCGTGGCGGCACAGCTTGAACGCGAAATCATCTTCCAGGGCCCCGACACCGTGGCCGCTTTCATCGCCGAGCCCATTCAGGGCGCGGGCGGCGTCATCGTGCCGCCCGCCAACTTCTGGCCCTTGGTGCGCGAGGTGTGCACGCGCCACGGCGTGCTGTTGATTGCCGATGAGGTGGTGACCGGTTTTGGCCGCAGCGGCCACCTGTTCGGCACCCGGCTGTGGCGCGTGCAGGCTGACCTGTGGTGCCTGGCCAAGGGCATTTCCTCGGGCTATGTGCCGCTGGGTGCCACGGCCATCTCAAACAAGGTGGCGCAGGTGTTTGATGACGATGCCACCGGCGCGGCGCAAGTCAGCCACGGCTACACCTACAGCGCGCACCCGGTGGCCGCGGCCGCGGCGATCGCCACGCTGAAGATCTTGCAACGCGACGATGTGCCCGGCCACGTGGCGCGCGTGAGCCCGGCCTTCCAGCAGCGCCTGCGCGGCCTGGTGCAGCGCCACGCCTTCGTGGGCGATGTGCGCGGCCATGGCCTGATGCTGGGCATTGAAATGGTGGCGGACCCCGCCACGCGCGCGCCGCTGCCCAAGACCAGCGACCTGCCGGCGCGCCTGGCACGCGCGGCTTATCGGCGCGGGCTGATGATTCGCGTCTCGGGCAGCAACGCGATTCTTTCGCCGCCGCTGGTGATCACGCCGGCCGAGCTTGAATTCCTGTGCGACGCGCTGGAAGGCGCGTTTGATGATGTGGCGGCGGGGTGATGAAGGGTGCTTGCACGGAGCTATAAGTTGCTATCATCTTCAAGGTGAACAGCAAGCATCGAAAAACGCTTGAGTCCGTTCTGGCCGAGCCCGTGAACGGCAACATCGAATGGGGCCGAATCGAGTCACTCCTGGCCGGTCTGGGTTGCCGTGTGATCGAGGGCGCGGGGTCGTCGATGACATTCGAGTGGCAGGGCCGCAAGGCCAGTTTTCACCGGCCGCACCCGGGCAAGGAAGCGCTGCGCTATCGGGTCAAGGCGGTGCGCGAATTTTTGCAACGCATGGAGATCAAGGCATGAGCAACACCCTGGCCTACAAGGGCTACACCGCCAGCATGGTGTTTGACGCGGACGACAAAATCATCGTCGGGCGGGTGCTGGATGTGGACGACATCATTACCTTTCACGGTGAATCGGTCGCCGAGTTCGAGGCGAACTTTCATGCAGTGATGGATGACTACCTCACCGCTTGCGCGAAGTTGGGGTCGGCGCCAGAAAAGCCCGCCAGCGGCAAGCTGATGTTGCGGGTGGCACCCAGTGTGCATGCCGCAGCGGTCAAAGCCGCTGCGCGCAGCGGCGTGAGTCTGAACAAATGGGCAGAGCAGGTCTTGCAGGCTGCCAGCCGAAAGCTTGGCCCGGGCCGCCCGGCTCGCCCTTCTACCAGGGCCTGACGGCTAGGCGACCGCAAGGCCGGGAACATGGTCACGCCCCTCACCATCCTGCTCATCGGCACGGCCGATACCAAGAGCGACGAGCTGGCTTACCTGCGCGAACGCCTGCTTGAGCAAGGCGCTGCGGTGTTGTTGATGGATGTCGGCGTGCTGGCCGCAGGCCAT
>JAYUPO010000376.1:0-8434 GCA_043760085.1 Burkholderiales bacterium | reverse complement strand
CTGCATGTGGTCGGCCGCCGCGCGGATGGCTACCACCTGTTGCAGTCGCTGTTCGTGCTGATCGACTGGTGCGACCTGCTGCACGTTGAACGTCGCAGAGACGGCCGGCTGCAGCGGCACGACCTGAGCGCAGCCTTACCCGAAAACGACCTGTGCTTGCGCGCGGCGCGGGCCTTGCAATCAGCCAGCGGCAGCACGCTGGGTGCAGACATCCACATCGACAAGCGCGTGCCCTGGGGCGCCGGCCTGGGCGGCGGCAGCTCTGATGCGGCGACCACGTTGCTGGCGCTGAACCGCCTGTGGGCACTGCACTGGCCGCGCCAGCGTTTGCTCGAGCTGGGCTTGAGCCTGGGCGCTGATGTTCCATTCTTCATCAACGGCTGCAACGCCTTCGTTGAAGGCATCGGCGAGCGCTTCATGCCAGTGGGCGTGGCACCGAGCTGCTTTGCGGTGGTCAAGCCGGCCGCAGCGCTGCCCACCGCGCAGATCTTCGCCCACCCCGCCCTCAAACGCGACACCCGGCCTGTTATAGTCGCCGGCTCGTTCGCAAACGCCAAATTGCTCGACGACTGGATGGCAGGCAGGTTTGAATTCGGCGGCAATGACTTGCAGCCCTGCGCCCAGGAGTTGTGCCCGGAAGTGACGGTCGTTGCGCTGTGGTTGCAACTGCACCACGGCAACAGCCGCATGACGGGCTCTGGCAGCGCAGTGTTCGCGAACCTGGGTTCAGCCGTTCAACCCGGGGTGACATGGCCGCCGCAGCCGCTGGCGGCGGGGTGGGTCGGCCGGCTGTGCCGCAGTCTGCCTGAGCACCCGTTGCGGGGCTGGGCAGCCTGAAGTGCCAAACAAGGGTGGCGGCAGCGATGCCGCTTCCTGTGTAGGGGAGTCGCCAAGTTGGTCAAGGCATCGGATTTTGATTCCGACATGCGAGGGTTCGAGTCCTTCCTCCCCTGCCAGATTACCCGAAAGTCAGCGCCTGCATCGCCGCCATCATCACTGCACGCTCCACCGCCCCAGAGGATCAGGTGCTCTTCAACACCGTACTGTTCACCGGCAACGCCAACCGCGAACTGGCGCACGAGATTTCCTCGCAGCTCGGCGTTGACGTCGGCCATGCCTTGGTCGGGCGCTTTTCCGACGGCGAAGTCGAGGTCGAGATCCAGCAGAACGTGCGTGCGCGCGACATCTTCGTCGTGCAACCCACCTGCATGCCGACCAACGAAAACCTGATGGAACTGTGCATCATGGTCGATGCCCTGAAGCGCGCCAGCGCGCGGCGCATCACGGCCGTGATTCCCTACTTTGGCTACGCGCGGCAAGACCGTCGGCCGCGTTCCAAGCGCGTGCCCATCAGCGCCAAGGTGGTGGCCAACATGCTGCAAACCGTGGGCGTCGAGCGTGTGCTCACCATGGACTTGCACGCTGACCAGATTCAAGGCTTCTTCGACATCCCCGTGGACAACATCTACGCCTCACCGGTGTTGCTGTCTGACCTGAAAGGCCGCAGCTACCCCAACCTGGTGGTGGTGTCGCCCGATGTCGGCGGCGTGGTGCGCGCCCGCGCCCTGGCCAAGCAGCTCGGGTGTGACCTGGCCATCATCGACAAGCGCCGGCCCACGGCCAATGTGTCGGAAGTGATGCACGTCATCGGCGAGATCGAAGGCCGCAACTGCGTGATCATGGACGACATGATCGACACCGCCGGCACCCTCGTGAAGGCGGCCGATGTGTTGAAGGAGCGCGGCGCCAAGCGCGTGTTCGCCTACTGCACGCACCCGGTGTTTTCGGGCCCGGCCGTTGAACGCATTGCCGGCTCGCAGATCGATGAGGTCGTCATCACCAACACCATTCCGCTGAGCCCCCAGGCCAAGGCCTGCGGCAAGATTCGCCAGCTCTCGGTGGCGCTGCTGTTCGCCGAGACCATTCGCCGCATCAGCGATGGCGAGTCGGTGACCTCACTTTTCTCGGAGCAGAACAACAATTTCTGATTTGTTTGAACCCGGCGCGCTGAATTCGCAGCGCGCCAACCCTGGCGCCTGGTCGCGGGCGCCTCACTCACTTGGAGTCGAACCATGAAATTCACCGCTTTCGAGCGCACACAGCAGGGGACCGGAGCGAGCCGCCGCCTGCGCGGTGCCGGCAAGGTGCCTGGCATCGTTTACGGGGCTGGCACGCCGGCCATGATCGAGATTGACCACAACGCGCTGTACATGGCGCTGAAGAAGGAAGCCTTTCATTCCTCGCTGCTGGACATGGATCTGGGCGGCGCGGTGCAAAAGGTGCTGCTGCGCGACTACCAGATGCACCCGTTCCGCCAGAACGTGCTGCATGTTGACTTTCAGCGTGTTGATGAAACCACGCGGCTGCACAAGAAGGTGCCGCTGCACTTCGCAAACGAAGATGCGTCGATCGCGGTCAAGACCGACAAGTGCCTGGTCAGCCACGTCACCACCGAGCTCGAAGTCGAATGCCTGGCCTCGCAGTTGCCCGAGTTCATCACCATCGACCTGGGCCATCTGGTCAAGGGCCAGTCGATCCACGCGCTCGACCTGAACCTGCCCGAAGGCATCAAGTTCGTTCGCCACGGCACGCTCAACCCGGTGATCGTGGCGGCCAACCCGCCACGCCTGGAAGCCGAAGAGGCAGCCCCGGCCACGCCGGTGGTGGTGGCGGCCGCGCCGGCCACCAAGGCCAAGAAGACCGAGAAGCAAAACAAGAAGTAACCTGCTCGTTGCGCCGGCCGCAAGGCCTGCCACGAGTGCCTCGGGGGCCCATGCGGGCCCTCTTTTCATTGGCGACAATCTGCTCATGATTCGACTCATCGCCGGCCTGGGCAACCCGGGGCCTGAATACGAAGGCACGCGGCATAACGCCGGGTTCCAGTGGATCAACGCCGCGGCGCAACAGTTGCACGCGCGCCTGGTGGCCGAACGCAGTTACTTCGGCCTGGCCGCGCGCGTGAACCGGCCGGCCGGGCCGCTTTGGCTGCTGCAGCCCATGACCTTCATGAACCTGTCGGGCAAGTCGGTGGCCGCGTTGGCGCGCTTCTTCAAGATCGAGCCGCAAGACATTCTGGTCGTGCACGATGAACTCGACCTGCTGCCCGGCAGCGTCAAGCTCAAGTGCGGCGGCAGCGCGGGCGGCAACGGCGTGCGCGATGTGCAGGCGCAAATGGGCAGTGCTGACTTTTGGCGGCTGCGCATCGGCATTGGCCACCCCGGGGATCGCGCGCAGGTGGTGGATTACGTGCTGCGCAAGCCGCCGCAGGCTGAACGCGAGTTGATCGAGAAGGCCATTCACGATTCGCTGCAAGCGCTGGATCTGCTGGTCGACGGCCCGATGGAACGGGCGCTGATGAAGATCCACGCCCGGCCGCCACGCCCCAAACCGCCGGCTGCACAGGCGCCGGCGCTGCCCAAACCACCTGACGCGAGCACGCCACCATGAAACGACTCCTTCTTGCATTCACCTTGGTGGCAAGCGCCGCCGGCGCCCAAACCGTCTACCGCTGCGGCGATGGCAAGCAGTATTCGCAAACCCCCTGCCCCGGCGGCAAGGCGGTGGTGGCGGACGACGCGCGCAGCCCTGAGCAGCAGCGCCAGGCCGCTGCGGCCGCGCGCGCCGACGCGCAGCGGGCCAACGCGCTGGCCACTGAGCGGCGCGAGCGCGAAGCGGCGGCCAAGGGGCAACTGGCGGCGGGCATCAAACCACCGGCTGCAGCGGCTTCGGCCGCCAAGCCTCACGCCAAGCCGAAGAAGAAGCCGCGCACGCGCAACGCCGAGCCGGCCGACGACAAGTTGAGCGCGCCAGTCAAGGCGCCCGTGAGCCCCAAGAAGGGCAAGGTGGCCAAGGCCGCCTGACCTGCACCTGAGCCGCAGCGTCAGGGCGCGCCGGCCTGCACCGCCTGCACCAGCCACAGGTACTTGGCCTGCAACTGCTGCCGCGTTTCCGGGTGGGCGGGGTCCTGCGGGATGCAGCTCACCGGGCAGACCTGAACACACTGCGGCTCATCGAAGTGACCAACGCACTCGGTGCACTTGGCCGGGTCGATCTGGTAGATCTCGGGGCCCAGAAAGATGGCTTCGTTCGGGCACTCGGGCTCGCAGACATCGCAGTTGATGCACTCTTCAGTGATCAGCAGCGCCATCGATCAGGCCTTCACTCTTGCGGCCGCGCCACACGCTCGCGCAGGCGGCTGAGCACCGACGGCGCCACGAATTTGGAGACATCGCCGCCGAGCGTGGCAATCTCGCGCACGAACGTGCCGCTGATGTACTGGTACTGGTCAGACGGCGTGAGGAACAGCGTTTCCACCTCGGGCATGAGTTGCCGGTTCATGCCGGCCATCTGGAACTCGTAGTCGAAGTCACTCATCGCGCGCAGGCCGCGCACCACCACGTCACCGTGGTGGCCCACCACGAAGTCGCTCAGCAGGCCGCGAAACGGTGCGACCTGCACGTTCGGGTAGGGGCTGGCAATCTCGCGCGCCATGTCCAGCCGTTCGTCGACGGTGAACATGGTGCGCTTGTGGTGGCCTACCGCCACCGCCAGGATCAGCCGGTCGAACAGGTGCGCGGCGCGGCGCATCAGGTCTTCATGGCCCAGCGTCATCGGGTCGAAGGTGCCGGGGTACACGGCAGTCAAGGGCGTCACGGTGGTCAAGGTGCGGGCCTTTCTGGCAGGCTGGGCGGCGCGGCTGATTCAGTGTAGCCGCGCAGCAGGTGATAGTGCACCGCGCCCGCGCGCGCCTGGCGGTGCAAGATCAACCCTTCAACGCCGCCCGCCCACGGCTTGGAGTGTTCAAGGTAGATCAGGCCGCCGGCGCGCAGCAAAGGGCCGGCCAGCGCCAGCGCGCGCTCGGCCAGGGTGCTGTCAAAGGGCGGGTCCAGGAAGATGAGATCGAAGCTGGCGCGCGGGCAGCGCGCCATCCAGGGCAGGGCATCAGCCTGCTCAACGCGCAGCGTCGTGGCGCCCAGCCGCTGTTGCGTGGCGCGCAGGCTGTGCACCAGGGCCAATTGGCGCTCCAGCAGCACCACTTCGGCCGCGCCGCGCGAGGCGGCCTCGAAGCCCAGCGCGCCGCTGCCGGCAAAGGCATCCAGGCAACGCCACCCCGTCAGGTTTTGGCCCAGCCAGTTGAACAGGGTTTCGCGCACACGATCGGGCGTGGGCCGCAGGCCGGGCACATCGGCCACGGGCAGCTTGCTGCGTTTCCACTGGCCGCCGATCAGGCGGACTTCATGCTGCAGCACCCGCCGCGCCGGGCCAGGCGCGCGCGAGCGCGGCGCCGTCACAGCCGCACCGCAATGCCGTCGCGCGCCAGCAGCGCCTTGGCTTGGCCGACGGTGAACTCGCCATAGTGAAAGATGCTGGCGGCCAGCACCGCGTCAGCCCCACCCAGGCGGATGCCGGCAGACAAATGCTCCAGCGTGCCCACGCCGCCCGAGGCGATGACGGGCACGCTCACGGCGTCGCTCACCGCGCGGGTCAGTTCGAGGTCGAAGCCGATCTTGGTGCCGTCCCGGTCCATGCTGGTGAGCAGGATCTCGCCGGCGCCCTGCGCGGCCATTTGCCGTGCCCAGGCCACCGCGTCCAGGCCGGTGTTGTTGCGCCCACCATGCGTGTACACATCCCAGCCCGGGCCACGCTGCGCCAGATCGTCACCGCGCCGCGCCTTGGCGTCGATCGCCACCACGATGCACTGTGCGCCGTATTTGTCGGCCGCGTCGCGGATCACCTGCGGCTGGGCCACCGCGGAGGAGTTGAAGCTGACCTTGTCGGCCCCGGCGTTGAGCAGCCGGCGCACATCGGCCACGCTGCGCACGCCGCCGCCCACGGTGAGCGGAATGAAGACCTGGTCGGCCACGGCCTCGATGATGTGCAGGATGACGTCGCGCGCGTCGCTGGTGGCGGTGATGTCCAGGAACGTCAGCTCATCCGCACCCTGCTCGTTGTAGCGCGCGGCAATTTCCACTGGGTCGCCGGCGTCGCGCAGGCCAACGAAATTCACGCCCTTGACGACCCGCCCGCCCGTCACGTCGAGGCACGGGATGATGCGTTTGGCCAGCATCAGGCTTGCGTTCGCAACACGTCGGCGCGCGCCTGCGCGGCCGTGAAGTCGAGCGCGCCGGTGTAGATGGAGCGCCCGCAGATCACGCCGGCCACACCGTCAGCCTCCACCGCGCACAAACGTTCGATGTCAGCCATGCCCGACAGGCCACCCGAGGCGATAACGGGGATGCTGAGCGCGCGCGCCAGCTTCACCGTGGCCTCGATGTTCACGCCACTGAGCATGCCGTCGCGGCCGATGTCGGTGTAGATCACCGATTCGACACCGTAGTCTTCGAACTTCTTGGCCAGGTCCACCACCTCATGGCCGGTGAGCTTGCTCCAGCCGTCGGTGGCGACCTTGCCTTCCTTGGCATCGAGGCCAACGATGATGTGGCCGCCGAATGCGGTGCAGGCGTCGCGCAGAAAGCCCGGGCTCTTGACGGCGGCGGTGCCGATGATCACAAAGCTCAGCCCGTCATCAAGATAGCGCTCGATGGTGTCCAGATCGCGCAGGCCGCCGCCCAGTTGCACCGGGATCTCGCCGCCCACTTCGGCCAGGATGGCTTTCACCGCCGCTTCGTTCACCGGCTTGCCGGCAAAGGCGCCGTTCAAGTCGACCAGGTGCAAGTGGCGCGCACCGGCATCGAGCCAGCGCCGCGCCATGGCAGCGGGGTCTTCGCCAAAGGTGGTGGCGGCGTTCATGTCGCCTTGTTGCAGGCGGACGCACTTGCCGTCCTTCAAGTCGATGGCGGGGATCAGCAGCATGGCTTGTGCAGATGAAGGGTGGGGGTTCAGGGCTTCCAGGCCAGGAAGTTGCGGTACAGGGCCAGGCCCTGCGCTGCGCTCTTCTCGGGGTGGAACTGGGTGGCGAAAATGTTATCCCGTGCCACCGCGCTGGTAAAGCGGCCGCCGTAATCGGTCTGGCCCACACTGTGTGCGGGGTCGCTGGGCAGGGCGTAGAAGCTGTGCACGAAGTAGAAATGCGCGCCGTCAGTCACGCCGTGCCACAGGGGGTGCACGGCGGCAAGGTTGACCTGGGTTTGCCACACCTGGTTCCAGCCCATTTGCGGCACCTTGTAGCGGCTGCCGTCTTCTTGCAAACGGCCTTCAAGGCGGAACTTCAACACCCGCCCGGCAATGAGGCCCAGGCCCGGCGTGTCTTGCTCCTCGCTGTGGTCGAGCAGCATTTGCATGCCCACGCACACACCCAGCAGCGGCTTGCTGGCCGCGGCTTCAAGCACAGCTTCGCGCATGCCGGAGTCGCGCAGCTCGCGCATGCAGTCGCGCATCGCGCCCTGGCCGGGCAGCACCACGCGTTCGGCCGCGGCAATTTGTTCCGGCTGTTGGCACACCACCACCTCGAAGCCGCTGGCCGCGGCCACATGGCGCACCGCCTGTGCCACCGAGCGCAGGTTGCCCATGCCGTAATCCACAACCGCAACCGTGCGCGTCATGGCTACAAGCTGCCTTTGGTAGAGGGAATCACGCCCGCCGAGCGCGCATCCAGCGCCAGCGCCATGCGCAGCGCGCGGCCGAAGGCCTTGAACACGGTCTCGGCCTGGTGATGGGCGTTGGCGCCTTTCAAGTTGTCGATGTGCAGGCTCACCAGGGCATGGTTGACGAAGCCCTGGAAGAACTCAAACGTTAACTGGGTGTCGAAGCCGCCCACCATGCCGGCCTTGAAGGGGATGTCCATGTGCAAGCCCGGGCGGCCGGAAAAGTCGACCACCACGCGCGACAGCGCTTCATCGAGCGGCACATAGGCGTGGCCGTAGCGCGTGAGGCCGGCCTTGCTGCCCACGGCCTGGGCCACGGCCATGCCCAGCGTGATGCCCACGTCTTCCACCGTGTGATGGCCGTCGATGTGCAAGTCGCCCTGGGCGGCAACTTCCAGGTCGAACAGCCCGTGGCGTGCCACCTGGTCGAGCATGTGGTCGAAAAAGCCGATGCCGGTGGCCAGTTGCGCCTGGCCCGTGCCATCGAGGTTGACGCGAACGCGGATCTGCGTTTCCTTGGTGTTGCGGGTGACTTCGGCGATGCGGTCGGTCATGCGAACTGTCATATTTCTGGCCATCAAAGCGATGCGGCCAGGGCGGCCAGCATCTTCACATTTTCTTCGGGAGTGCCCACCGTCAAGCGCAGGCAGTTGGCCAGCAGCGGGTGCAGGGGCGACACGTTTTTCACCAGCACGCCGCGCGCCTTCATGCCTTCGAAGCAACGCTTCGAATCGGCCACGCGCACCAGGATCATGTTGGCTTCACTCGGGAACCCTCGAACACCCGGCAGTTCGCGCAACGCTGCCTGCAAGTTCTCGCGCTCGGCGCGGATCACGCTCGCTTGGCGCGCGTACTCGTCGGCGTGTTCGAGCGCGAACAGCGCCGCCTCG
>JAYUPO010000375.1:0-3260 GCA_043760085.1 Burkholderiales bacterium | reverse complement strand
TCGGGCAACAGCAACTCATGGCGCACGCCAATCTGCGCCAACAGTTGCGCGCGGCGCGGGCTTTGCGAGGCCAGGTAGATGAAGGCGTGCGTGAAGGTGTGCGTGATGGCGCGCGGCTTCATCCGTTAATGCTTATTCACGATGATAGGGGTGGCCGATGGTCACGGTCCAGGCCCGGTACAAGGCCTCGGCCAGCACCACGCGGGCCAGGGCGTGCGGCAGCGTCAGGTCAGACAGGCGCAGGCGCTCGTTGGCGCTGTCTTTGAGTGCCGGGTCCAGCCCATCGGGGCCACCGATCAGGCACACCACGTCGCTGCCCAGGCCGGCCCAGTGGCGCAGCCGTTCGGCCAGTTGCGCGGTGCTTTGAGCGCTGCCTTTTTCGTCCAACACCACGCGCCAGGCACCGCGCGGAATCTGCGCTTCGATGCGGCCGCGTTCCAGGGCCATGCATTGCGCCGCGGTGCGGCCGCTGCTGCGCGGCTCGGTCTTGATTTCGCGCAGCTCCAGCCGCGCTTCGGGCGGCATGCGGCGGGCAAACTCGGCCCACGCCGCGCTGGCCCAGGCGGGCATGCGCTGGCCCACGGCCAGCACCAGCAGGCGCATTCAGCGCGCCCCGGGTCTGCGCGGCCGCGCTGGCGCGCGCTTGGCGCCGGGCGTCTTGGCACTGGCCGGTTTGCGCGCCGGGCCTTTGCGGGCAACGGCCTTGCCAGCCGGCGTTTTGCGCGCTGGTGTTTTGCCTGCCGGTGTTTTGCGTACAGGAGCCTGGGCCACCACTCTGGGCGCGGCGGGCTTCTTGGCCACGGCCTTGCGTGGCGCCGGTGTGGCCTTGGCCTTGGCCGGCGCACGCCGCGCCGTCATGTGCCCAGACGCGGGTTCTTCGGCCTTGGGCAGCGCCGAGCTGGTGTCGCCCATCTTCATGGCCACCTTCTTGCCACCCCACAGCTCTTCAAGGTGGTAATACTCGCGGATGGTGGGCTGCATGATGTGCACCACCGCGGCGCCGCAGTCGACGATGATCCATTCACCGTTGTCCTGGCCCTCGGTGCGCAGCACTTGCAGGCCGCGCTTCTTCACGGTGGTGATGACGCTGCTGGCCAGCGCCTTGGTCTGCCGGTTGCTGGTGCCCGAGGCCACGATCACGCGCTCGAACAGCGGCGACAGGTGCTCGGTGTTGAAGATGACGATTTGCTGCGCCTTGACGTCTTCCAGCCCATCGACGATGGCGCGTTGCAGTTTGCGAATGTCCATTCAACTCCGTGGTGTCGCCCGATACAGGCGCTGTTGGGAAATGTAGTGTGCCACCGCCGGGCCCACCCACGGCGCCAGGTCTTCGCCACGCGCGGCGTGCTCGCGCACGAGCGTGGAGCTGATGGGCCATTCGGGCAGCGGCAACATGTGCACGCGGTGCGGTGGCAACGAAGGCGGCGCACACGGTGCCTGGCCGGCGCGGGCCGCCACCGCCAGGGTCACGTTGCGCAGCAATTCTTCATGCCGCACCCAGGTGTGAAAGCGCGCGTACTGGTCTTGGCCGATGATCAGAAACAGCTCCGCATCGGGCGCTTCAGCGCGCAATTCCAGTACGCTGTCGATGGTGAACGTCTGGCCAGCGCGTTGCAGTTCGCGGGCATCGGCCTGCATGGCCGCGTGCCCTTCAATCAGCAGTGCCACCATTGCCAGGCGCTGCTCGGCGCTGGCCACCACGCGGCCGGCCTTCTGCCATGGCGCGGCGGCCACCAGCCAGTGCACGCGGTGCAACGCCAACGCCGTGAGCGCCAGTTCAGCCAGCGCCAGATGGGCCCGATGCGGCGGGTCGAAACTGCCGCCGAGCAGGCCGATGCGGGGCGCTGCGGTGGGGTTCAAGCCTCACCCAGCCGACCTTCAGCCAGCCAATCCCGCGGGCGCAAAAAGTCGCTGTACAGCCGCGCTTCTTCGCTGCCCGGCTCGGGCTGCCAGGCATAGCGCCACTTCACGACGGGCGGCATGGACATGAGGATGCTTTCGGTGCGCCCGCCCGATTGCAGCCCGAAGTGGGTGCCACGGTCGAACACCAGGTTGAACTCGACATAACGGCCCCTTCGATAGGCCTGGAAGTCGCGCTCGCGTTCGCCATAGGCCAAGGCCCGGCGGCGCTGCACGATGGGCAGGTAGGCGCCCAGGAAGGCGTCACCCACTTGCTGGATCATGGCCAGGCCGGTGTCGAAATCTTCCGACGAAAAATCGTCGAAGAAGATGCCGCCCACGCCGCGCGGCTCGTTGCGGTGTTTGAGAAAGAAGTACTCGTCGCACCCGGCCTTGAAGCGTGGATAGTGATCTGTACCGTTAAGTTGCACAGCCTGGCGGCAGGCGCGGTGGAAGTGCCGTGCGTCGTCTTCGAAGCCGTAGGTCGGCGTCAGATCCATGCCGCCGCCAAACCAGCACACCGGCGCGCGCCCCGCGGGCAGTGCGGCAAAGCAGCGCACGTTCATGTGCACCGTGGGCACATAGGGGTTGAGCGGGTGCAGCACGAGCGACACCCCCAGCGCTTCGAACGCCGCGCCGGCCAATTCAGGCCGCTGCTGCGTGGCCGAAGGCGGCAGGCTGGCGCCTTGCACATGCGAAAAATTGCAGCCACCGCGTTCGAACACCTGGCCTTGCTCCACCAGGCGCGTCAGGCCGTCGCCCTGCAATGCGCCGCCGGCGGGGCGCTGCCAGCCGTCGCTCAAGAAAGGCTGGCCTTCCTCGGCTTGCAAGGCGGCCACGATGCGCGCCTGCAGATCCAACAAATAGCTGCGCACGACGGGAATGTTCATGCGTCCAGCCAGGTTACCGGCGCCGCCGCCTGCGGCCTGAGCCCTTGAACGCCGGCCAGGCGCGAGGCCATGAGCTGCATGTCGGCAGCAGGCCGGCCGCTCAGCTGCCAAAAACTGTCCATGCCCACGCGCTTGCGGCCGAAATCCAGAAACACCAGGCCCACTGGCACGCCGCAGGCCACGGCCACGCGATAGAAGCCGCTGCGCCAGCCCGCCGTGCGCCGGCGCGTGCCCTCGGGCGCCAGGGCCAGCCACATATAACTGCCCGTTGCACAGGCATTTTTCATCTGCTCGATCATCTGCTCCACCGCGCCCTGCGGCGTGTGGCGCACCACCGGCACGCCGCCCTGCGCGCGCAGGAAGCGGCCGAACAGGGGGATGCGAAAGAGGCTGTCCTTGCCCCACAGCACCACCGGAATGCCGATGGCCCATTTGGCCAGGATGCCGATGATGAAGTCCCAGTTCGAGGTG
>JAYUPO010000374.1:0-3273 GCA_043760085.1 Burkholderiales bacterium | reverse complement strand
GCGCAGGCCAAAGTGATTCAGATACATGGGCCTACTCCGTGAGGGGGTTGCCGCCCAGCGCGCCGGCGGCTGGGTTGTCGCGTGCAGCGGGCGGTTTGAGGCGGTCCAGGCGCTCGGCGGTGCTGGCCATGTCGGCCTGCCACTGCGCCTCGCCCTTGATGACGGTGGGCTTGATGAGGAAGACGACTTCGCGCTTTTCGAGCCGGCGGTTGCTGCGCTTGAACAGTTGCCCGGCCAGCGGCACATCACCCACGCCGGGCACCTTGGCATCGTCGTCGCTCTGCACCTGCTGCATCAGGCCGCCGATGGCCACGATGTTGCCGTCCTGCACGCGCACCACGGTGTCGGTTTCATTGACGTTGCTCGACGCCAGCGGCAGCGTGAAGCTGCCCATGGTGCCCAGGTTGACGACGCGCGAACGTTCGCTGACCTGGCTCACCGACGGGCGGATGTGCAGCGTGACCATGCCGTCTGCGTCGATCTGCGGCGTCACGTCGAGCGAGATGCCGCTGAAGAACGGCTGCACCGTGATCGACGGCGTGACCACGCTGCCCGAGGCACTCGACGTGGCGGTGGTCGACACATTGGTGATGAAGAAATCATCGGTGCCCACGCGCAGCACGGCCTTCTGGTTGTTGATCGCGGCCACGCGCGGCGACGACAGCACGTGCACCGCGCCCTGCGTTTCGAGGAACGACAACAACCCGGCAAAGCTGCCCGTGGTGAGCGCCATGTTGAGCATGCCCACGCCCGTGGCCGGGCTGGCGAGCAACTGCGCCAGCGTGGTGGGAATGACGGTGGCCGGCGTGGTGCTGGCGTCGACGTTCGTGACCAGCGCATTGGGTGGGATGCCGGCGGCCCGGCCGATGCTGCCGGGGATCCACACCCGGCTGGCATCGGCGCCGATCGAGAAGCGGTGGTTGCCGTCTTTCAGGCCCGACCAGTTGATGCCGGACTCGAAACCTTCCTTGAGCGAGACCTCGACGATCTTGGCTTCAAGCATGACCTGGCGGTCGATCGACAGGCGCGCGGCGCGCAGGTAGTTTTCCACCTCGCGCAGCTCGCGCGGGAAGGCGCGCACCACGACCACGCCGCTGTGGTGCGAGCTCACCACCTGGCGGCCGGCTTCGCTGCCGACCACCATCTTCAAACCGATGTCGAGCTCTTTCCAGAAATCGGCGTCGCTGGTGCTGGTGACCTGGCTGCCTTCGGCGGCCGACGTGGTGGCCGGCGCGCCGGCCGTGCCGGCGTTGGACGAGATCGAGCCCGAACTCACGCGCGTGTCGCTGCGCCCGACGCGCCGCGTGCTGGGGTAGCTGACGTGAAAGACGCGCGTTTGCAGCGCCGCTTGTTGCACGTAGACGCGGTTGGCATCAAAGCGATATTCGAAGCCGTACAGCTCGCGCATCACGTCCAGCGCCTCGCGCGCCGTGACGTCTTTCAGGCTCAGCGAAATGGCGCCGCCTTGCAGCGCCGGTGGCACCAGGATGCTGTAGCGCGAGCCCGAGCCGATGGCCTGGAACACCTGCGCCGCGGTGGCGCCGGTGACCGCCAGGTCAAAGCGCGGCTCGGCCAGCGCGGCCGGGCGCGGCACGTCACTGGCCAGCGGCGGCACCAGCGCGCGCAGCACCTGTTCGGGCACCTTGGGCGCGGCGCTCGGCACGGGCTTGAGGCGGGCCTGGCGCAGTTCAGCGTCGATGGCGTCGGCGGTGCTGCGCGCCTTGGGGCCTGTTTGGCAGGCCGCCAACAGCAGGCTGCTCAGGGTGGCCACACCAAGGTGCAGCCATGTCGTCGTTCGGGTCATGGCTTGTCCAATGCGGGGGCGCTGCGTGGGGATGCGGTGGTGGATGCAGATGCGCTTGCGGCCCGCGTGCGGCGCACGAGTTCAATCTGCCCGGCCAGGGCCAGGCGTTCGGTGCGGCCGTCAGCCCAGCGCAGCAGCGCATGGTCAGCCTGCACGGCCACCAACTGCGCGCCGCGCACGGCCTGGCCCGCGGCGACCCACTGGCCGTCGATCAAAGCCTGCGGCCGCTGCCCCAGGCGCACGCCGCGCAAGCCGCCCGCTGCCACAGCATCACCGGGCTGGTCTGGCAGCGCGGGCGCGTCGGCGGCAGGCTGTGCACCCGCCGCGGGGGTGGCGTGGGCTGCGGCGCTGGCTGCGGCGCTGGCTCCGGCGCTGGCTCCGGCGTTAACCACGGCCTGGCGCCGCGGCGGCACGAAGGGTTCGGCGGCACCCAACGCCCACGCCGGCAAGGCGCTGTGCAGGCCGGTGATCACGGCGAGCAGGGTTAGCAGAGACAGGGCTTTCACAGCGACAGCCATGAACGCTCCACGCCCAGGGTGATCAGGGTCACGTTGGCTTGCAACTGGCCCTGTGCGCTGCGGCGCAACTGCACGCGCTCCAGGCGCAGCGGGCGCACGTCGTCTTCGAGCACCGCCACGGCGCGCAGCAGGGGCGCCAGATCGGCCTGCAATTGCAGTTCATAGCGGTGGCGGTACAGCACGCGGTTGTTGGCCGGCGCGGCGGTATCGGCCGGCGTGGTGGCGGCGCCGGCCACGGCCCCGGCCGAGGCCGCAGCGGCCTGGGGCTCGGGCGTGTCGCCGCCGCTGATGGTGACTTCCTCGCCCGGCAAGGCGCGCAACAGGGTGACGTTGACCGGCAACCCCTGCAAGGTGCTGTTAAGCAGGAAGCGCAGCGATTCACGCGGCGCCGCCTTGGCGCCGACCTGGGTCAGCTCGGTGGCGACCTTGCGCTGGCGCAGGGCCAGGCCATCGTCACGTGCGCGCACGTCGGCCTCGCGCGCCAGGCGGGTCTGTTCCAGTTCATGCGCACTGGCTTGCAGCGCCTGTTCGATGTTCTGGCGCTTGGCGCGCGCCGGCATGGCCAGGAACTGGTCAACCCCGAAGCACAGCGCCACCAAGGCGCCGGCCAGGGCCAGGCGCTCGCGTTGCGGCATGGCGTCGAGCTTGGCGTAGCGCTGCCGCAGCGCCGTGCGCAAGCGCTTGAGCAGGGGAGAGTTGAGCGGGTTCACCTGCAGGTCACTCGCGTTTGGGGCTGTCGCCCGTGGCCAGCACGAAGCGGCTGTAGGGCAGCGGCGCGGCCTTGGGGGTGTCGTTGCCAGAGGCGTCGTTGCCGGGGGTGGCGTCGTCGAGCAACTGAGCCTCGATCTGCATGCTGCCCAGGGCCAGGCCCCGCAGCGCCGAGATTTCGCTCAGCCGCGCTGCAAACTGCGCCAGGTCGGCACTGGCCAGGGCGCCACCGGCGATGCGCAG
>JAYUPO010000373.1:0-8475 GCA_043760085.1 Burkholderiales bacterium | reverse complement strand
GGTGCTCGATGGCCCAGGGTTGCAGCAGTTGCGCGGTCATCAAGCCATTGAAGCCGGTGCGCTGGTAGCGGTCGTCGCGGCCGCCGAGCGCAGCGGGCTTCACCGGTGCAGCCTTGGGGTCGCCCTGCGCCGCCTGGGCCGCCTGCGCCACCTGCGCGGCAGACTCCATGATGCTGCGGTCTATGGCATTGACGCTCACCGTGCCGGCCACCACGCCGTGCAGCGTGGCAATGGTGGGCGTCACCACGCGCTGCGCCTTGGCGCCCAGCACATGCACCTGGTGGTGCACGGTCACGTCCTTGTACTGCTGCGCAAAACCGTTGAGCTGCGCCGTGCCCGTTTCAGAGCGAAAAATGGGCTCCATGTGCGACAGCAAGCGCGAGGTGACGAACGCACCGTCGCGGTCCATCACCACCAGCACGTTCAGCGGCTTGCCGCCATAGCCGGCCACGGGTTCAAGGTCCACCGTCTCGAAGACATAGTTCTGCAGCTCCGGGCCTTGGCCGGTGCGCGTGAACACCGGCCACACGGGCAGGTGCGGCAGCATCTCGCCCACCAGCCAGGGCGGCGGGAACATGGCTTCAACCTGGGCTTTGCCGAGCGTGCCGGCGGGGCTGGCGGTGCTGCACAGTGCCAGCAGCACCGGCCCAAACCATCGCAACAGGGCGATCAGCAGCGGCGGCATCGGCGCTGGCGCTGCGGTCGAACTTACTTTTGAATCGTGTTCAAGAAAGCCATCAACTCTTTGAGCTGCTGGTCGTTCAACACGTCTTTCCAGGTCGGCATGCCGGCGTCGGGCCGGCCGTTGCGGATGGTGGCTTGCGCCATCTCCTGCCACTTGGCGTCGTAGCGCATTTGCATGCGGCGCACGTCGCGCTCGCGCACCGGCGAGGCCCCGTTGGCGCCGTGGCAGTGCGAACACTGGTCATTGAAGCGCACCCGGCCCGAAGCCACGGTGGGGTCTTCAGGCGCTGCGGCAGCGGCAGTGGCCGCGGCCGGCGCTGCGGCCGCCGCGGCCGGCTTCTTGGTGGGCTGGGGCTTGGGCTTGGGCTTTTGTGCCGGCGTGTCCGTGTTGACGAAAACCAGCCACTTCACCGGAACTTGCGCCGCTGCCTGCGCGCCCAGGCCGGCCAGGGCACTGCTGGGTTTGCTCAGCGGCGTGCCTTCAAACAGCACGGGCTTGGCGGTGGGGAAACCATACTTCTCGGCCAGGCTGCGAATCTCGGGTTGCAACTCGGTCAGCGCCTGGTCGATGCGTGCCTTCAGGCCTTCTGCGCCGGCGCGCACGCCCACCACCACCTGGCCGGACAAATCCAGCCCCGCCACAGGCGTGACTTGCCAACGGCCGTTGAACCTGGCCTTGTTTTCATAGCCGGCCACCGGCCCCCACAGGAAGCCGACATCGGCCTGGCCATCGGCCAGCGCTTTGAAGACCTCGCCGGCATCACGGTAGGTGCTGGTGGTGTAGCCGGTGAGTGTGGAGAAAAGAATATGCGGCGTGGTGGAAAACTGCACCGCAATGCGCTTGCCTTTTAACGCTTCAAGTGAGCCAAAGCTGCTACCCATCGGGGTGACCATGGCGTAGCCCACATCGAGGAAGGTCTGGCTCTTCTGCACGCCGCGGGCGCGCCAGTCGGTGCTGGCGGGCAGCGCGAACATGGCGTCGCACTCGTCCTTCTGGATGGTGTTGCGCATGGCGCGCCGTTGAAAGGCAGTGGACCACCAGGTGTAGGCCACCGGCATGTTCAGCTTGCGGCCCACCAGTTCCGCAAGCTCAACATACATGCCCTTTTCCTCGCCTTCACTGCTGAAGGGCAGGTTGTCGGGGTCGGCGCAGACCCGCAAGGTCTGCGCCTGGGCCGTGACCGCCGCCAATGCGGCAGCCACGGCAAAGGTATGAACAACAAAACGTTTGGCGATAGAGATCAGGGCACCCGTCGATCGAGAACCTGCTTGACTGACAACGTGCCTCATTCCGGTATCGCCTCTGCTAATTAACGTTTCAGTTCAGCTTGAACACGTACATCGTGCCGCCCTCAGGGCTGGCGGCCACCATCTTCTCGCCCAGCGCACCGAAGAACGCGGGGATCGACAGCGTGCGGCCCGACACCACGGCCAGGTACTGCTTGCCGTTGATCACATACGTCATGGGCGCAGCGGTGATGCCCGAGCCAGCATTGAACTTCCACAGCAGCTTGCCGGTCTTGGTATCGAGTGCCTTGAACCAGCCCTTGATGTCGCCGTGGAAGGTCAGGCCGCCATCGGTGGTGAGCATGCCGCCGGTGTAGGGCAGTTCATCCTTGTTGAACCAGACGCGGCTTTGCTTCACCGGGTCCCAGGCCATCACGCCGCCGCCATGGCCGCCGGGGCCCATCTTGCCGAGGTCGAAATTCACGCCCAGGTAGAACTGGCCGCGCTTGTACTCGGGCTGAATGCCTTCGAGGTCCATGCACAGGTTCATGGTGGGTATCACGACCACGCCGTTCTTGGCGTCCCAGCTCATCGGCATCCAGTTCTTGGCGCCGATCAGGTTCGGGCAGATGTCAGACGCCTTGCGCCCCATGCCAGGGCGCTTGACGTTGCCTGCCGCTTCAATCGGCATGCCGGTCTTCATGTCCACACCGGTGGCCCAGTTCACGCCGTCGATGAAGTGCTTGGCCGACAACAGCTTGCCGTTGGCGCGGTCGATGACGTAGAAGAAGCCGTTGCGGTTGGCCTGCATCACCACGGGCACCTTCTTGCCGTCGAACGGCAGGTCGGCGAAGACCAGTTCGTTCACGCCGTCGTAGTCCCACGCATCATGCGGTGTGGTTTGGTAATGCCAGACGATCTTGCCGTCTTTCGGGTTCAGCGCCAGGATCGACGCGGTGTACAGGTTGGTGAACTGGCCGATGTTCGTGGTGTCGTTGCCGCGCACCGCCGCCGCCCAGGGCGCCGGGTTGCTGGTGCCGTAGTAGACGAGGTTCAGCTTGGGGTCGTACGAGCCGATGTGCCAGGCCACGCCGCCGCCGGTCTTGCCGGAATCGCCCTTCCAGGTTTCGCTGCCTTTTTCGCCCGCGCCCGGCACGGTGTGGGTGCGCCAGACTTCCTTGCCGGTCTTGACATCGAGGCCGACGATGGCGCCGCGCACGCCGTATTCGCCGCCGCCGAAGCCGGTGATGATCACGTCACCCGCCAGCGTGGGCGGGCTGGTGATGACCGAGCCCTGGTCGTAGTCGACGATCTTGGTCTTCCAGGCTTCCTTGCCGGTGTTGGCATCAAGCGCCACGATGAAGGCATCGAGCCGGCCGAAGATGACCTTGCCGTCGGCGTAGGTGACGCCGCGGTTGTTCACGTCGCAGCAGGCGAACTGGTCAATGCCCTTGGGCACGTCGGGCGAGTACTGCCACTTGATTTCACCGGTGGTGGCGTTGACGGCGAAGACGTTCTTCGGACCGAAGGACGATGTGACGTACAGCGTTTCGCCCACCAGGATGGGCGTGGATTCCTGCGAACGCAGGCTGCCCAGTTGCAGCGCGAAGGCCACATTGAGCTTGCCCACGGTCTTGGTGTTGATTTGTGTGGCGGCACTGTGCCGCGTGTTGCCGGTGTCGCCGCCATAGACAGGCCAGTTCTGGGCCTGTGCCGTGGCAGCCACCGTGAGCAGCGCACCAAGCGCTGCACGGGTCAAAGCGTTTCTCATCAGGTGCTCTCCTCGTCGATTGCGGTAGGGAAGGTGGGTTTGCCGGCTCAGCGCCCGTCGCCTGGTTTGGCTGGGCAATCGGGTTGCGCCGCCGGCAGGCCGGGCGCGCGCTCACGCGCGTTTCAACCCTGGCCATTCGGCGCCGCCATTTTGTTACCGCTTGGCCGCCATGGCTGTACGGTGAAAGCCCTATGCCCAGGGGCCGCTGTGTCTCAGAAAGACGCACAGTCCGCCGCACACGGGCGGCCTACTCCCAGCGCACCAGCTCCATGCTCAACTTGCCGCCCAGCATGAAGCGCGAAGGCGACGGCTCGTCGCGTTCCAGCTTCACCAGCCCCACGCCGGGGCAATACCACTCGCGGCTGGTGAGCGGAATGTCGCGCCAGGCGAATTGCGCATCCACGTACAGCCGCACCTTGGCGCTTCCGCCCAGGCGCAGGCAGCGCTCGAAGTTGCCGGCGCGGGTTTCAACCTTGTCGTCCAGCGCCTCGATGGTGTAGACCATGGGAAAGGGCTTGTGCGTGCGGCGAATCTCCTTGGGCACTTCGCTGCGCCGCTGCAGCATGTAGGCGGTGGTCAACACCTGCCACTGCGTGCCCACCTGGTAGGGCCGTTGCAAGACATAACGCACCGGTTCATCGGCCTGGGCAAACCGATCGAGCGGGTTGCGGCTGGCGATGCGGGTGACGCCGGTCTTGTCGCTGCGAAGCCAGTAGTCGGTGCCGGTGCTGGTGTGGCGGCGCACGGCGGGTGCATCGCCCATGTTTTCGGCGGCGCGGTTGTGAATGGTCAGCATCTCGATGGTGGCGAGGTGGTCATCGAGCGTGGTGGCGGTGCGATACGTCCAACTGCGGCCGTCTTGCAGCGGAAAGTAGTCGTCGCCGGCGCTGTCCGGGCTTTGGCCACAGGCGGCGATCAACCCGAAAAGCAGCAATGCAACAACAGTGCGCACGCTACTTCTCCGGTAGTTGGGGCGAGGGCAAATCGCGGATCTTCACTTCCTGCTCGTCGTTGCCCGGTTTCAGCCAGCCCAGGCCACGCTTGTTGCCCGGCGCCTTGATCTCGGCCGTGCCCATCTGGCTCACGCCGTCGCGCGAACGGCGCAGGCCTTCGTCGATCTGGCCGTGCAATTCCTTGCTGTACTTCACGCGGTAGGCGCGTGGCGCCAGGCCGGTGCGGCCTTCAACGATTTCGCTGACCCACATGAACACCGAGCCGGAATTCTTGGTGCTGGGTTCATCCACCGCCGCGGCCAGCATCACGAAGCGTTCGGGCAGGGGTTCTTCGCTGGGCACGCCCCAGATGGCGCGCACGGCGTCATGGCCCACGAAGTAAAGCAAAGTGACGCTGAGCGCCAGCAGCATCTTCAGCCAGGCCGGCCAGCGGCTCCACAGCAGCGCCAGCGCCAGCAGCAGGGCCAGCGCGGCAAAGCTCAATATCAATGCCAGAGACATTTCTTGTGGTCCTCGTTGTTCTCAGCGCTGCGCTGACGCGCCCCTCATTGCTTGCCCACCATCGCCTTGGGCAAGGTGTTCAGGCCGGTCACGCTGCCGTCGGCGCGAACGGTGAAGCGCACCAGGGTGGCTTCGGCGCCGGGTTTTTCCAGCATGTGCTGACCGTAGTAAGCCACCTCGGCGCGCGGGTTCACCTTCACCACGCTCAGGGTCAAAGGCACGGCCTTGCCCGAGCGCGGGTCGTTTGAGGCGGCCAGGGCCGAAGCCGATTTGCTGCCGTCGTAGTAATGCGCGTTGACGATGTATTCGCCGGCCACGATGCCGCGCAGCGTGACCACTTCCTGGTTCAGCGGGTTCACCAGGCGCCGGCCGTCGATTTCCACGGTGTCATTCGCAATGCCGCGGTCGTCGCGGTCCAGGTGCATCAGGCCGGCCTCGCGGGCGCGAAACCACACCACCTCGCCGGCCGGGTTCTGCACCCACAGGTCGATGTCATTCGGGTCGTTGTCGGGCCAGCCCAGGGTGAGGATGAACTCCGCCTTGGCCGCCACGTCGCCCGCCTTCAGCGCCTTGGGGTTCATGGCCAGCAGGGCGATGATGAAGCAGAAGACGAAGGCGATGAGCATGTTGAACAACATGTCATAAAACGGGTCGACCTCGGGCTCGCGGGCGTTGCGGCGCTGGCGCATGGCGGGCTGCCCCTCACGCCGGCGATGCCGGCGCCGCAGGCGCAGCGGCGCCCTGCACGCTCAAGCCCTGGCGCTGGGCCAGCGCAACGATGGCATCGGCATAACGATCCAGGCGAGTCAACTGCAAGCCCAGCAAGATGTTGCCCACCAGGCCGACCATGGTGGTGAGCAGGGCCACGCCCAGGCCGTTGGTCAGGCTGCGCAGCAGGTCCTGGCTTTGCGCGGCGTCAAAGTTTTGCAGGTTGCCGATTTCGAGCGCCAGGATCGAAAAGCCGATCACCTTGCCCAGCAGCCCGAGCTTGAGTTGAATGCCATTCACCCACCAGGCCGTGCTGTGCGGGCCGTGCGTGGCCTCCAGCAGCAGGTCGAGCGGCGCCGCGGCGTCAAGGGGTGCTTGCTGCAACGCCTGCCGGTATTCGGCCACCCAACCCGAAGCGTCTTGATGCTGCGCCCAGCGCTGCTGCAAGGCCAGCTCGCGCGCGCGCTTGCCGCACCACAGCGTGGCGCCGACGAAGATCACGATGATGATCAGCGTGATGCCGGTGGGGTCCGAGCGCAACAGCAGCCCCCACACGCCGCGTATGCCGAGCAACCAGGTGCCGAAGACGAAGAGCCCCAGCAGCGTGAGCCATTCCAGCCACAGCGGTTCATCGAGCGCGCTGGGGCTGGCTTGGGCACGCTGCCCGGGCAGGCGCGAAAGGATGGCTTTCATGGGCGCGGGCCTGTTGCTCAATGGCCGCCGCGGGCCAGGCCCAGGCGGTCCACCGTCTGGCGTTCCGCGGCGTAGGTGTCGCGCATGACGCGGGCATAGTCCTGCGGGCCCAGGTAGGCCAGTTCCTGGTCGTACTTCTCAAGCTCGGCCACATGGGCCGGCTCGTGCATCGCGGCCTTGAAGGCATCGTGCAGCGTCTGCACCACCGCCGCCGGCAGGCCGCGCGGGCCGGCCAGGCCGTAGGGCGACATGGCCACGATACCCAGGCCCAGCTCATGCAGCGTGGGCACCTGCGGCCAGCGCCTGGATCGGCGATCGCCGAAGGTGACCAGCAGGCGCAGCTTGCCGTTGTCAACAAACGGCGCAAAGCCGTTGGAGTTGATGCCCACCTGCACCTGGCCGGAGCTGACCGCAATCATCTGCTCGGCCGTGCCCTTGTACGGCACATGCACATAGCCCAGGCCGCGCCGGTTCATCAGCTCGTCCATCACCAAATGCGGCGTGGTGCCCACGCCATTGGTGGCGGCGGTGAGCTGGCCGGGGTGGGCCCAGGACCATTGAAAAACATCGTCCAGGGTCTTGAACGGGCTGTCGGCGCGCACCACCATGCCGAAGGTGACGCCGCTGATCTGGATGATGGGCGTGGTGTCGTGGATCGGGTCCCACTGCACCTTGCGCGTCCACGGTGCGCGAAACACCGGCTGCGGCATCTGCGCAATGGTGTAGCCATCGGGCGCAGCGCTTTGCAGCACCGGCATCGCCAGTGTGCCACCGGCGCCGCCGCGGTTTTCAGTCACCACCTTTTGCCCCAGGTGGCGGCCGGCCAGCTCGGCCAGCAGGCGCAGGGTCAAATCCGTGGCGCCACCGGCCGCCCAGGGCACCCACAAGGTGATGGGCCGGCTCGGAAAGCGGGCGCTGTTTTGCGCCAGGGCGGCGCCAAACGCCGGCCCGAATGACCAGGCGCCCAGGTGGGTCAGGACTTTGCGTCGCGTGATCATGGTTCAGTGATTTCTATCGTTAAGGAGCGGCTCAGGCCGGCCCGCCGCGCTTGGCCAGTTGGCCAAAACCGCGCTGTGGGTCATAGCCCCAGGCCGCCAGGGCAAAGCAGGCAGCCAGGGTGCCCAGCACCACATAGGGTGCCACGCCGGGGTCTTGGCCGTACAACGCAAAGCGCATCCATTCCACGGCATGGGTGAAGGGGTTGATGCGCGCGAGCTGGTAGACCCAGGCCGCACCGGCCTCTTCGAGCTTCCACAGCGGGTACAGCGCGGTGGAGATGAAGTACATGGGGAAGATGACGAAGTTCATGGTGCCGGCGAAATTCTCCAACTGCTTGATGTGTACTGAAAGCAGCAGCCCCAGCGCGCCGAGCATGAGCGCCGCGCACACGCTGGCCAGCAGCAGGTGCGGCGTGTGCGCGCCGAGCACCGGCAACTGTGTGCCCAGCAGCCAGGCCACGGCCACAAATGCGGCGGCTTGCACCAGCGACAGGGTGGCCGTGGCCACCAGCTTGGCGAACAAAATCCACGGCCGCGGCAACGGCGCGGTGAGCAGCAGGCGCATCAGGCCCATTTCACGGTCGTACACCATGGCCAGGCTGGACTGCATGCCGTTGAACAACATCACCATGCCCACCAGGCCGGGCGCGATGTAAACGTCATAGGGGATGTAGGTGTCATACGGCGGCGCGATGGCCACGCCAAACACATTGCGAAAGCCCGCGGCAAACACTGCCAGCCACAGCAGCGGGCGCACCAGGGCCGAGGCCAGGCGGCCGTACTGCTGGCTGAACTTGAGCAGCTCGCGCCAGACGATGGCGCGCAGGGCTTGAAGGTAATGTGAAACGCTCATGTCCGAAAGGTCTACTTCCTGCGCGCCGGGCACAGCGCCTCGGGGCCGTCGGCGCCGAGCGTGTCGAGTGCATTGCGCGGGTGCATC
>JAYUPO010000372.1:0-3276 GCA_043760085.1 Burkholderiales bacterium | reverse complement strand
GCAGCAGCGGCACCGCCTGGCCGACGCCCTGCACATCCCCGACACGCAAAGCGAGCGCGACGAACGCCACCTGGCAATTCAGCGCGTGGGCATCAAGGGCGTGCGCCACCCGCTGCAGCTGCGGGTGGCCGGCGTGGTGCAGCATTGCACCGCGGTGTGGGATCTCGACGTTGCCTTGCCGGCCGAAAAAAAGGGCACCCACATGTCGCGCCTGGTGGCCTGGCTCGATGCCGACGACGCGCCGCTTGACGCCGCGGCGCTGCGCACGCGCCAGGCGCAACTGCTGCACAACCTGGGCGCCAATGAAGGCCGAGTGCAGGCGCGGTTTGACTTCTTCCTGCGCAAGCGCGCGCCGGTGTCGGGCGTGGCCAGCTTGCTCGACTATCAAGGCGCCTGGATTGCCGAAACCCGTGCCGGCCAAACCACGCTGTGGGCCGAGGTTGGCGTGCCGGTGAAAAGCCTGTGCCCGTGCTCGAAGGAAATCTCCGACTACGGCGCGCACAACCAGCGCAGCCTGGTCACCATCCGCGTCGAATTGCTGCAAGCCATTGAATGGCATGAGCTGGTGCGCATGGCCGAAGAAAACGCTTCCAGTGAACTGTGGCCGCTGCTCAAGCGGGCCGATGAAAAGTGGGTCACCGAACGCGCTTACGAAAACCCCAAGTTCGTTGAAGACCTGGTGCGCGATGTGGCGCTGGCGCTGAACCGCGACGCGCGGGTGGGGCGCTACAGCGTCGACGTCGAGAACTTTGAATCGATTCACAACCACAGCGCCTATGCGCGCATCGAACGTGGTTGATCGCTGCGCACCTTGAGCAGCGATCTTGCCCAGGCCATCCACGACCCGCTGCGCATTCGCAGTGCGGGCGCCGATTTGCTGTCATTGGCGCTGATCGACTCGCGCAACCACTTGCTGCGCTGGCTGGCGGCGTTTGAGCCGCATCTGGGCAAGCTCAAGGCGCATGCCGATGTCGAACCGCCGCTGTGGCTGGTGGGGCATGCGGCCTGGTTCCAGGAATACTGGGTCGCGCGCAATGTGCAGCGCCAGCGCGGCGAAAGCGTGGTCACCGCGGCGATGCGCCTGCCGTCGCTGGAGCGCGCCGCCGACGGCCTGTTCGACCCCGGCTTGCACCACCGGGCCCAACGGTGGGCCTTGACGCTGCCCGCGCCGGCCGGCCTGCGTGCCTACCTGGGCGACACCCTGGAAGCCACGCTCGATGTGCTGGCCGGCGCGGCGCGCGACGACGACGCCTTGTTCGTTTACCGCGCCGCGCTGCGCCACGAAGACATGATCTGCGAGGCCCTGGCTGCCGCCGCGCAGGCGCTGCAACTGAACTTGCCCGATGCACCCTGGGGCCAGCGCACGGCGCGTGCCCAGCGTGAGCCCTTGTGGTTTGCGGCGCAGCACTTTGCCCTGGGCTCGGTGCCGGGTGGCCTGGTGCCGGCCAATGAACGCTGGGCGCACGAGGTGGCGGTGCCGGAGTTTGAAATCGATGCCCAGGCCGTGAGCTGGGCGCGCTACACCGAGTTCGTGGCCGACGGCGGCTACGACGACCCGCGCCTGTGGGGCGAAGCCGGCTGGCAATGGCTGCAACAAACCGAGCGCCGCGCGCCGCGCTATGTGGAACAGATGCGCGACGCCGTGCTGGCCCAGCGCAACGGCCAGATGCAGCGCCTGCCCATGACGCAGGCGGTGGCCCACGCCAGCCGTTTCGAAGCCGAGGCCTGGTGCCGCTGGGCCGGCCGGCGCCTGCCCACCGAGGTGGAGTGGGAAATCGCGGCCTGCGGTGGCCGCTCGCGCGGCTTTGCCTACGGCGACGTGTTCGAGTGGGTGGCCGGCAGCGCGCGGCCCTACCCGGCCGCAGCGCGCCGCTCCACCAGCTATGGCCACTGGCCCGAGCCGCGCAGCCAGGGTGTGCTGCGCGGCGGCTCGTGGATGACGCGCTCGCGCTGGCTGCACCCCAAGGCCCGGCGCTTCGCCGCGCCGCAGCGCGACGAGTCGTTCTGCGGCTTTCGCAGTTGCGCGCTGTAGCGAAACTGTCGGCGTTTCGCTGGGCAAGAATCAGCCGCGCCACCTGTCGGCCGAAAAGACAAACCGTTCATGAATGCCCTGCAAGAAAGCCTCGGCGCGGCGCTGCACCTCATCACCCAGGGCGATGCCGGCCTGTACCGCGTGGTGGCCTTGTCGCTGGCCGTCAGCGGCAGCGCCTGTTTGTTGGCGGCCGTCTTCGGCTTGGCCGGCGGCGCCTTGCTGGCCGTGCTGCGCTTTCCCGGCCGCCACGTGCTGCTGCTGCTGCTGAACACCCTGCTGGCGCTGCCGTCGGTGGTGGTGGGGCTGGTGGTGTACCTGATGCTGTCGCGCTCGGGGCCGCTGGGCAGTTGGGGCATCTTGTTCACGCCCACGGCCATGGTGCTGGCGCAGACGCTGTTGGTGCTGCCCGTGGTGGCCGCACTCACGCGCCAACTGGTGGCCGACGCCGAGCGCGGCAATGGCGAGCAATTGCGCTCATGGGGTGCCGGGCCGCTGGTCACCGCCCTGGCGCTGCTGGCGCATGAGCGCATGGGCCTGTTGACCGTGCTGTTAACGGCGTTCGGCCGCGCCATCGCCGAAGTGGGCGCGGTGATGATCGTGGGCGGCAACATCGACGGCGTGACCCGCGTCATGACCACCGCCATCGCGCTGGAAACCAGCAAGGGCGACCTGCCGCTGGCGCTGGGCCTGGGCCTGGTGCTGCTGGGCGTGGTGGCGGCGCTGAACGGCCTGATCGCCCTGGCGCAGCGCTGGCAGGCTCATGTTGGCGGCGCTGCGGCATGACGGGCCTGCACACCAGCCTGCACACCAGCCTGCACGTCAGCCTGCACGATTGCAGCGTGCGCTTTGGTGCCGTGCTGGCGCTCGAACATGTCAACCTGAGCTTGCGCTGCGGTGAGCGCGTGGCCTTGGTCGGCGCCAACGGCAGCGGCAAGAGCACGCTGCTGCGGCTGCTACACGGGCAGCTCGTGCCCAGCCTGGGCCGGCGTGAGTGGGCCAGCGGCGCGCCGGCGCCGGCTCCGGCCCCGGCCCCGGCCCCGGCACCCACCCAGGCCATGGTGTTCCAGCGGCCGTTCCTGCTGCGCCTGTCGGTCTGGCGCAATCTGCAGCTCGCCCTGTGGCTGGCTGGGGTGCCGGGTGCGCAGCGCGCCGCACGCGCCGGCCAGGCCTTGCAGCGCGTCGGCCTGGGCGGGTTGGAGGCGCGCGCGGCGCGCACCCTGTCCGGCGGCCAGCAGCAGCGCCTG
>JAYUPO010000371.1:0-3281 GCA_043760085.1 Burkholderiales bacterium | reverse complement strand
GCTGCAGCGCCACCATCCCCAAAGATGTGCTCTACAACGTGAGTGAAATTTACCCCGACCACGTGGTGCTGGACGGCAACCACCCGCTGGCTGGCATTGCACTGCGCATCGCCATCACGGTGGAAGACGTTCGTGAGGCGACGGAGGACGAGATCGGTGCGGGCAGCGCGGGCACCGGATTCTTCCGGATCCAGCCGCTGGACCGCGATGAGAGCGGCGACATGAGCGGCAACCCGACCCTGCATTGAAGGGTGGTGGGGCTGACCCGAAAGTACACTGCCTGCAGTGTTAACCGGTAAAAAGCGGAATGCTATTAAATATATAGCAATAAGATCATTTAATCCGTGACTTGAATCCCGAAAACGCTTCAAATTTTGCGATTCCGCATTGGAAATAGCCAATAATTAACACCCATGTTAACTTCTATCATTTCTTCCCGGTAGACCCGTAGCCGCCCTCGCCCCGCGCACTCGCCGGGAACTCGCTCACCACATTGAACTGCGCCTGCACCACGGGCACGATCACCAGTTGCGCGATGCGCTCCATCGGCTCAATCGTGAACGCCAAGTCGCTGCGGTTCCAGGCACTCACCATCAGCTGGCCCTGATAGTCGCTGTCGATCAGCCCCACCAGGTTGCCCAGCACGATGCCGTGCTTGTGGCCCAGGCCCGAACGCGGCAGCAGCATCGCGGCCAGGCTCGGGTCGCCAATGTGGATCGCCAGGCCGGTGGCAATGAGCACGGTCTGGCCGGGTTCAATGACCAGCGCCGCGTCAAGGCAGGCGCGCAAGTCCAGGCCAGCGCTGCCGGGCGTGGCGTATTGCGGCAAGGCGTCGGTCATGCGCGCATCGAGCACCCTCACATCCACCACGACCATGCTCACCCCTTAACGGAAGAAGTCAGCCGCTGCGCAATCTCGGCCACCAACGCGCGGGCCAGCTCCCGCTTGCTGGCGCGTGGCCATTCGTGCTCGCCCGCCGCGTCCACCAGCACCACCGCGTTGTCGTCACGCCCGAAGGTGGCCGCACCGATGTTGCCCACCACCAGCGGCACACCTTTGCGCCGCAACTTTTCGCGCGCGTGTTGCACCAGGTCGTGGCTTTCGGCGGCAAAGCCCACGCAGTACGGCGGCTTGGCCAGACGGGCTACGCTGGCCAGGATGTCGGGGTTCTCGGTCATCTCGAAGCTGGGCACGCGGCCGCTGGCGTCTTTCTTGATTTTCTTGTCCGACAAGGCTAGCGGCCGCCAGTCGGCCACGGCGGCGGTGGCGATGAAGACATCGTTTGCACCGGCCAGCGGCAGCACGGCATCGAACATCTGCTGCGCGCTGCGCACATCGATGCGCCGCACATGGCGCGGCGTGGCCAGGTGCACCGGCCCGGCCACCAGCGTCACCTCGGCACCGGCCTCCTGCGCCGCGCGCGCCAGGGCAAAGCCCATTTTTCCACTGGAAAGGTTTGTTATGCCGCGCACCGGGTCGATGGCCTCGAAGGTGGGCCCGGCGGTGATCAGCACGCGCTTGCCCGAAAGCAGCTTGGGTTGGAAGTAGGCGATCAGTTCATCGCGCAGTTCGGCGGCTTCGAGCATGCGCCCGTCGCCCACTTCGCCGCAGGCCTGGTCGCCACTGCCCGGGCCCAGGATGTGCGCACCGTCAGCCCGCAGCGTGGCCACATTGCGCTGCGTGGCCGGGTGGGCCCACATCTCACGGTTCATGGCCGGCGCCAGCAGCAGCGGGCACGTAGCGGCCGGCCGCGCCAGGCACAGCAGGCTCAGGATTTCATCGGCCCGGCCGTGCGCCAGCTTGGCCATGAAGTCGGCGCTGGCCGGCGCCACGACGATGGCGGCTGCCTCACGTGAAAGGTTAATGTGCGGCATGTGGTTGGGCTCGCGCGCATCCCATTGATCCGTGCACACCGTGCGCCCGGAAAGCGCCTGCATCGTGGCCGGGGTGATGAAGCGGCAGGCCGCCTCGCTCATCACCACCTGCACGGTGGCCCCGCTGTTGATCAACTCTCGCACCAGCTCCGCACTCTTGTAGCAGGCGATGCCGCCACTCATGCCCAGCACGATGTGCCGGCCTTGCAGTTCCAGCCCTTCGGTCATTGAAGTTCCTTCGTGCTTCGCACTGCGGTATTCGCCTTTCGGGCGGCCGGGCAGGCTCATGAAATGGCTTTCGTTCACGGCGTTACAGCGCCGTGGCACTTCTTGTACTTCTTGCCGCTGCCGCAGGGGCAGGGTTCGTTGCGGCCCACCTTGGGCGGCACCTCGCGCGGCGCGGGGCGCGGGGCGTGTTCGTTCCAATACTGGCGCAGCGCTTGCGCGCCCATGGCGGCTTCGTCAACCAGTTCTTCGCGCGTGGGCTCGCGCCGGTATTGCCGGCGCAGGCGGGCGGCCAGCTCGGCGTCGACGCCGCTAATCAAGCCACGGATCATGCCCAGGCATTCATCAAACCATTGCTGCGCATCGGCATCGGGCGGCGGGTGCGACCAATCTGCCTTGAAGTCAGCCACGGCATCGGTAAAGCCAGTGGCCCAGATCAAACCAAGCTTGGTCAGCGCCTCCAGTTCTTCCGGCCCGAGCGTGGCGCTGATGGCCGCCACCTCTTCGTCATCAGGCCTGAACATCAGCGGCGCCAGGGTCAATACGCCGTCGTGCCCTTCACTGGCTTGCGGGTCAAGCTGCGCGGCCAGCACCTTCCAGCGCCGCTGCACCGCGTGCAGCGCCTGGTCGTGATCAACCGGGTCGGCAAACACACGCGGCCAGGCTTCGTCAAAGGCCAATGGCGCCCATTCCTCGAACGCGGGCACGCGCGCGCTGGCCAGCAAGGCGGTCATGTAGCCGTCGAGCCATTCCACCGAAACATGCTCGCAAAAGCCGGCCAGGCGTTCGCAAACGTCTTGCAGCGCATTGACTTCGGCTTCGGTGCTGTCACGCATGGTCATTGCGCCTTGATGAATTCACCCGCCCGCGCCTGCGGTGCGGTCGCCATCATGCACCGCCCACGCGCGGCGGGTGGGGGTGCAGCCGGGCCATGAAGTGCGCGTCGGCATAAATGCCATCGCGCAGCGCATAGCCGCGGTGCGTGCCTTCATGTTCGAAGCCGCAGCGTTCGTACAAGGCGATGGCACGCGGGTTGTCCACAAACACTGTGAGCTCGATGCGCAAGATGCCCACCCAGTTGTCGGCGTAGTCACACAGCCCGGCCATCAAGGCCGAGCCCACGCCACGGCCCTGCCATTCGCGCGCCACCGAAATGCCCAGGTGCATGACGTGCCGGCGCCG
>JAYUPO010000370.1:0-3294 GCA_043760085.1 Burkholderiales bacterium | reverse complement strand
GGGCAAGTCCTCGCTGCTGCGCGCTGGCATCTTGCCCTTGTTGCGCGCAGGCGCGCTGTGGCCGCGCACTGGCTTGAGTAGCTGGCGCGCCGTGGGCCCACTGCGGCCCGGCGCGAGGCCGCTGGTCGAGCTTGAGCGGGCATTCGATGCGGCATTCGACCCGGCCCAGCCGGGCCAACCGGCACGCGTGGCAAGCGGCCGCCTGAAGGTCGCGGGCGGCGACGGCAATGCGCTCGTGCGCTGGCTGGCCGAACGCCAGGCGAACGATAGCGGCGTGCTGCTGATCGTTGATCAGATGGAGGAACTGCTGCAATCCAGTGTCGACGAGCGCGAACGCCAGCAGTTCAGTGCGCTGCTGGCCACGGCCTTGGAAGCGCCGGGGTGCCCGCTGTATGTCATCGGCACGCTGCGTGCCGATGCGCTGGCCGAACTCGACACGCTCCTGCCCGAGCTGGTGCGCGCGCGCAACCGATGCGGTCTGGTCTACACCCTGCCACGCATCACCGAGTCGGGCCTGCGCCTGAGCATCGAGGAGCCGGCGCGCCGCGCGGGTGTCGACGTCAGCGAGGTGGCCGAGCTGATCCTGAGCGAAGCGCAAAACGAGCCCGGCGCCTTGGCGCTGGTGCAGCATGCGCTGTGGTCGTTGTGGCGAACGCAGCACCGGCGCGGGCCGGTGACGCGCTTGCTGCGCCGCGACCATGAAGCCGCAGGCGGGCTGGCCGGCATGCTCAGCCGCGATGCCGATGCCGCGCTGGCGGCTGTGAAGGCCGAGCTGGGCAGCGACGCCGGTGCGCTGCAACTGTTGCGCCAATTGACCTGGGTCGGCGCCGAAGACCGGCTGTTCCGCCGCCGCTTAAGCCGCAGCCAGGCCGAGTGGTGGGCCGGCGCGGGCGAGCGCGAACGCGGCGCGCGGGTGATCGGCCTGCTGTCTGGCCAGAGCGCAGCGGCGGCGCAGGGTGAAGGGAAGGATGAAGGCGAGGCGGCGCTGGCCGCACGTTTGCCGCTGCTCGTCACGGGCAACGATGGTGGCGCCGAGGCTTATGTGGAACTGGTGCACGAGATGCTGCTGCGCACCAGCGGACGGCCCGGCGAGCCAGCCCGGCCGCACTGGCAGCGGCTGTACGAGTTCATCCAGCGCCACCTCAGCGAACTCAAGCTCGAACAGCGCTTGCGCGCCGACGTGCAAACCTGGCGCCAGCTGCGGCCCTGGCAACGCTGGCGCCGCCTGGCCAGCTTCAAGGAGCAGCGTCAATACGCGCGCTTGCCGCGTTCGGCCGACGCCGCCACGCGCCGTTACTTGAATTTGAGCCGCAGCAAGTCGGGCGCACTCGTGGCTGCGCTCGGTTTGCCCCTGGCTTACCTGGCCGTGGGCAGCGCCTTTGTGTTTCAGCAGAGCGACATCTTTCCCATCAACTACGCCACCCGGTTGCCGCTGTGGGCCCTGGGCCTGGGTGCCGTGCCCGAGTTTGTGCGCCTGCCGGGCGCCAGCGCGAGCTTTGACTTCGGTTGCGACCCGACGCGCGACACCGTAGGCAAGCAGGCCTGCCCAGGCGGCACCTTGCCGCTGCAAGCGGCGTTCAACCAGGCCATTCGCTGCGACATGGGCCGCCACGAGGTGAGCTTTGAGCAGTACGACCGCTATGTCTTCAGCCAACGCCGCGCGGGCAACACGGCCTTGGCCTACCCCGCACCCCTCAACCAGATTCGCGGCACGCTGCCAGTGATGGAAGTTTCGCGCGCGCAGGCGCAGGTCTATGCCGAATGGCTCAGCGCACGCAGCCAGCCCAAGCGCGTTTACCGCCTGCCGCTCGAATGGGAGTGGGAATACGCGGCACGCGCCGGTTCAAGCGGGCCCTATCCATGGGGTAGCGATCCACCTGCGGGCCGCGCTAACTACGACAACGAAGGCAGCACTACACCCGCAGCCTGGCCGGTGACGAGTGGGCAGCCCAACGCCTTTGGCCTGTACAACATGGTGGGCAATGTCAGCGAGTGGGTGGCCGATGACGCTGATCCGGCCACGGCGCCCATGAACCTGCATGTTTCACGGGGCGGCTACTTCGGCCAGACCGCCGCGAGCATCAGAGTGGCTACTCGCCAGGTCACCGAGCCCGATCGATCCGGCGACTCCGGTACGGCCACCAACATTGGCTTCAGGCTGTGCCGCGAAAGATGAGCATGCCGCACGAAACCAGCAGCCCCAGGGCATCGCGCCGCGCCTTGAATGCCTTAGTGGGGCAAGTATTGGCGCTGGCCGGCACCGTTGGCAACGGCCCTGCACTGGCGCAGCCCGCAGCACCCGCCCAAGAGCCCCCGGCGCAGTTGGCGCCCAGCACCAAGCCGCCCGCGCCGGCTGTGGTGGAGGTGCGCCACATCGTGGTGTTGGGCGTCACCTTGCTTGATGCCGCAATGGTGCGCGCCGCACTGGCCGGCATGACCGGGCCGCGCACGGTAGAAGAACTGCATCGCACCGCCGGCCTGGTGCAGGCGCTGTACGCCCGCGCGGGCTATGGCGCCGTGGTGGTGTACCTGCCAGCGCAAGAGGTGTCGGGCGGCGTCATCACCTTGCAGGTGGTTGAAGGCCGCTTAAGCGCCGTGCGCGTGGAAGGCACGGGCGGCAATCACCTTGAGGCCAACATCGAAGCCGGCATCCGGGCCAGTTTGCCGGCACTGCAAACCGGCCAGACACCACGCCTGGACCGGGTTGATGCGCAGTTGCGCCTGGCCAACGAGAACCCGGCCAAACGCACCCGCTTGGTCTTGCTGCCGGGTGAAAAGCCCGAACAAACCGAAGCTGAGATCACGGTGGAGCCGGCGCCGCGCCACCAGCTTGGCGTGGAGCTTGACAACAGCGGCACGCCGGCCACCGGGCGCACCCACCTGGGCCTGAGCTGGCGCGACGCCAACACCAGTGGCCGCGATGATGTACTGGAGCTGCGTTTGCAAGTGGCGCCCGATCAACCCAAGCAGTTTGCCGCCGCGAGCCTGAACTACCGCCGGCCGCTGTACCCACAGCGCACCCTGCTTGAAGCCTTTGCGCTGCTGTCAGACACGCGCGGCGGCAGCAGTGTTGGCAACGAAGGCAATCTCGGCGAGCTGCGCTTTGCCGGCCGCGGCCACATGCTTGGGCTGCGCGCCACGCATGTTCTGCCGCGCTGGGGGTCTTATGACCCGCGCCTGGCCTGGGCGCTTGAATACCGCGACCAGCGCAACCAATGCGCCATCGGCACTCTGCTCGGCCAGCCCTGCGGCAGCGCGGGCGGCGACTTGACGCTCCTGCCCATGACCCTGGAG
>JAYUPO010000369.1:0-8556 GCA_043760085.1 Burkholderiales bacterium | reverse complement strand
ACGCCGGCTGGCAATCGTCGACGGACAGAAGCTCCTCGACTATGAAATCGAGATCGAGGGGCGCGAACAGCGCAAGGGCAACATCTACAAGGCCGTGGTGACGCGCGTCGAGCCTTCGCTTGAGGCCTGCTTCGTTGATTACGGTGAAGACCGCCACGGCTTCCTGCCGTTCAAGGAAATCTCGCGTAACTACTTCCGCGACGGCGTTGATGTGCGCACGGCGCGTATTCAAGACGCCATCCGCGACGGCGACTCGCTGCTGGTGCAGGTTGAAAAGGAAGAGCGCGGCAACAAGGGCGCCGCGCTCACCACCTTTGTGAGCCTGGCCGGGCGCTACCTGGTGCTGATGCCCAACAACCCGCGCGGCGGTGGCGTTTCACGCCGCATTGAGGGCGAAGACCGCGAAGAGCTGAAGGAAAACCTCGACCAGCTCGACTACCCCAAGGGTATGAGCCTGATCGCCCGCACCGCCGGCATCGGCCGCAGCGCGCCCGAGCTGCAGTGGGACCTGAACTACATGCTCAAGCTGTGGACGGCGATCGACGACGCCTCCAAAGGCGGCAAGGGCGCCTACCTGATCTACCAGGAAAGCTCGCTGGTGATCCGCGCCATCCGCGACTACTTCACCGCCGACATCGGCGAAATCCTGATCGACACCGACGACATCTTCGACCAGGCCAAGCAGTTCATGAACCACGTGATGCCGGAGACGGCCAATCGCGTGAAGCGCTATCGCGACGACGCGCCGCTGTTCAGCCGCTTCCAAATTGAGCACCAGATCGAGACCGCGTTCAGCCGCACCGTGAACCTGCCTTCTGGCGGCGCCATCGTGATCGACCACACCGAGGCGTTGGTTTCGGTGGATGTGAACTCGGCGCGCGCCACGCGCGGCAGCGACATCGAGGAAACCGCCACCCGCACCAACCTGGAAGCGGCCGACGAGATTGCGCGCCAGATGCGGCTGCGCGACCTGGGCGGGCTGATCGTCGTTGACTTCATCGACATGGAAGAAAGCAAGAACCGGCGCGAGGTGGAAGGCCGCCTGCGCGACGCCTTGCGCAGCGACCGCGCCCGCGTTCAGGTTAGTGCGATCAGCAAGTTCGGCCTGCTTGAACTCAGCCGGCAGCGCCTGCGCCCGGCGCTGAGCGAAGGCAGCCACATCACCTGCCCGCGCTGCAATGGCACCGGCCACATCCGCGACACTGAATCCAGCGCGCTGCAGATCCTGCGCATGGTGCAGGAAGAGGCGATGAAGGAAAACACCGCCGCCGTGCATGTGCAGGTGCCGGTGGAAGTGACCAGCTTCCTGCTCAACGAGAAGCGCACCGAGATCACCAAGATCGAACTCAAGCAGCGCCTCACGGTGCTGCTGGTGCCCAACAAGCACCTTGAGACACCTAACTACAAGCTTGAGCGGCTGCGCCACGACGACCCGCGGCTGGAGAACATCCGCGCCAGCTACACGATGATCGAGGAGCCCGAAGACGAGGTCTCGATCAGCCGGCGTGAAAAGTCCGTCAAGCCACGCCAGGAACCGGTGATCAAGGGCGTGCTGCCCGATGAACCCGCACCGCCGCCGCCGCCCGTGGCGCCGCCTCCGGCGCCCGTGGTGGCCGCCCCGGCCCCGGCACCTGCGGCATCTACGGCACCAGTGCTTGCCCCCGCTGCCGCGGGTGGCTTCTTCGGCTGGCTGAAGAAGGTGTTTGGTGGCGGCAGCGAGCCCGCCACCCTGGCCGCCCCCGCCCAGGCCGTAGCCAGCGCAACTGCTACGGCCGAGCCGGCGCGCAAGGAGCGTGATGGCCAGCGCGGCGAGCGGCGTGGTGAGAAGACAGAACGTGGTGAGCGCGGTGAGCGTGGCGGCCGCGGCGGCCGTGGCGGCCGTGGCGAAGGCCGCGGGCGTGATGGTCAACGTGATGGTTCACGCGACGCTCAGCGCGAGGCCCCGCGTGATGGTGCGAACGATGGCGCGCGCGACGCCGGGCGCAACGAACCGCGCAGTCAGCCGCGCAATGAGCCGCGCGCCGAAGTCACGCCGGCGAATGGCGAGCCGGCACGCACGCCGCGCCCGCCGCGGCCGGACAACCGCCGCCCCGCTCGCAGCGAAGGCGAGGCTGAGGCCGCCCCTGGCGTGGTCGAACAAGTGGTGGACTTTGCGGAAACCCAACCCAGCCCCGACCAAGCCAAGGGCGAGGGCGGCCGGCGCCGCCGCCGTGGCCGCGGTGGCCGCGACCGTGACGAGACTCGCACCGACGGCTCGACAGCGGGCAGCGACGCCGCTGCCCCCGACGCTGCCAGCACCTTGCCTGAAAGCGATGCGCCACGCGGTGACGGCCCCGAGGCTGCACTGGCCGAGGGCGAGCGCGAAGGTGGGCGCCGTGGCCGCGGCCGCGGCCGGGGTCGACGCGATCAGCAGCAGGGCAATGCCCAGGCCGAGTTGGCAGACATCAACCAGGGCAGCTTCGACAGCACCGCCAGCGACACCACGGCCCTGCCCGGCGCGGTGGCCACAGGCGCAATGACGGCGGGCGCGGCAGTGGCCGCCGCAGCCACGGTGGCCAACATGGCAGCCGCGGCGCAGGCGGCCCCGGCACCCAGTGGCCCCACGGTGGCGCAGGCCCAGGCCTACTGGAGGCCGGCTTCACTGCCGCCCGCTCCGGGTGTGGCCGATGATCACGCCGAGCCGCCGGCGGCAACCGAGCAACGTGCCGATCAGCTCACAGAGCAACGCGCAGAACAGCGCGCCGAAGAACGTGCCGAACAGGCCGCCACGAGCGCGGTGGCCGCCACGGTGGCACAGGCCGAGCGCCGCGCCCAGGCGGCCGCACCGGCACCTTTCGAGTTGCCGCTCGATAGCCTGCAAGCCCTGGCCCAGGGCGTGGGCCTGGAGTGGGTGAACTCAGACGTGCAGCGTGTCCAGGCTGCCGCGCAAGCGCTGGCCGCGGCACCCCAGCCGGTGCATGTGCCGCGCGAGCCCAAGGCCACGGTCAGCGTGGACGAAGGCCCGCTGGTGCTGGTTGAAACGCGCAAAGACCTGTCACAACTGAAGCTGCCGTTCGAGAGCGGCGCGCCGGCCGCTTGAGCCACCCGTGCTCGGCTTGCGGCGCCCAGCGTGCCGCAAGCCGTTTTCACGCCAGCAAGGCCAGCGCCCGCAGGTAGGGTGCGTGGCGCATCAGCTCGTCCCAGGGCAGCGGCGCCGTCTGCGGCAACAAGGCGCGGCGGCGCTCGTCGCTGGCCGCATTGGCCTGCCAACGGCCCTGCGCAGCGGCTTGCTGCAGGCCTTGGAGCAGCTCGTCCACCGCCTGCCCGCCATCCACCGACTGGTTGCACAACAGCACCAGGTCGCAGCCCGCGTTCAGCGCGGCAATGGCCGCTTCGGCATAGCTCACCTCGCGCCCGTCGAGCTGGCGCGCGCCGGCCATGCTGAGGTCGTCGCTGAACACGGCGCCGGTGAAACCCAGCTTGCCACGCAAGATGTCTTGCAGCCAGCGCGTTGAAAAGCCGGCCGGGCGGGCATCGACCTTCGGGTACACCACATGCGCCGGCATCACCGCGGCCAGGCTGCTGCTGAGCCACTCATAGGGCTTCACGTCGTCGGCCAGCAAGGCCTTGAGCGAACGCTTGTCGATGGGTGTGTCAACGTGGCTGTCGGCCTTCACATGGCCGTGGCCGGGATAGTGCTTGCCGCAGTGCGCCATGCCGGCTTGCAGCAGGCCATGCATCAGGCTCTTGGCCAGCAGCGTGGCCACGCGCGGGTCGCGGTGAAAGGCGCGGTCGCCAATGACGTTGCTGCTGCCATGGTCGAGGTCGAGCACCGGGGTGAAGCTGAAGTCCACCCCGCAGGCGCGCAGTTCGGCACCCAGCACATAACCGGTGGCTGAAGCGGCGTCGGTGGCGGCCAGGGCATCCTTCAGCCACAGCTCACCCAACGCGCGCATGCTGCCCAGGTGGGTGAAGCCATCGGTTCTGAAGCGCTGCACGCGGCCGCCTTCATGGTCCACGCAGATCAACACATCGGGCCGCAGCGATTTGATGTCAGCGCACAGCGCAGTGAGCTGCCGGCGGCTTTCCCAGTTGCGCGCAAACAGGATCAGCCCGCCGGTGAGCGGGTGCTTCAGGCGGCGCCGGTCTTCGGCATTCAGCGTGGTGCCGGCCACATCGAGCACCACGGCAGGCTGGTTCTGTGCGGGTTCAGTCTTCATGCACGGCCTCTTTGGTTTGCACCACCACGAATGCGGTGGCGTAATCGGTTTCGTCACTCATGCTCACTTGTGCATGCAGGCCGCGCACCGCACACCACTGCGCCAGCGCGCCATGCAGTTGGATGCCGGGCTGGCCGCTGGGTGCATTGATGACTTCGCAATCGCGCCAGCGCATGGGCTGGTGCAGCCCCAGGCCAATGGCCTTGGAGAACGCCTCCTTGGCCGAAAAGCGCGTGGCCACATAGCGCACGCCGCGCGCCGCTGAACGCGCGCTGCGCGCGCGCCAGACCCCCAGCTCCGCCGGCCCGAGCACGCGCAAGGCAAAGCGCTCACCGTGGCGCGCCAGGGCGGCCTCGATGCGGCGAATGTCGATGATGTCGGTGCCGATGCCGTAGATCATGCAACGCTCGATTCGAAGGCGGCACGGATGCACGCCTGGTAGCGCCGCACGGTGTCTTGCAGGCCGAATTCGACGGCAGCGGCGAACAAGGCATGGCCGATGGAAACTTCCTGCACCGCGGGCAGCGCACGCAGAAAGTCGCCCAGGTTGGCCAGGTTCAGGTCGTGCCCGGCATTGAGTTCCAGGCCACAAGCCTGCGCGGCCTGGGCCGCATCCGCATAACGTTTCAATTCACTGGCTTGCGCCGCCGTGCCATGGGCACGCGCATAGGCCTCGGTGTACAGCTCCACGCGCTGCGCGCCCAAGGCGCGCGCTGCGGCCATGGCGTCGGGCTGCGGGTCCATGAACAAGCTGACGCGGATGCCCAGCGCGCGCGCTTCTTGAATGAGCGGGCGCAGCCGTTCGCCATCGGCGGCCAGGTTCCAGCCGTGGTCTGAGGTGTGTTGGCCGGCAGCGTCGGGCACGAAGGTGGCCTGCTGCGGGCGGTATTGGCGCAACAGCGGCATCAGGTTGTGAAAGGGGTTGCCCTCAATGTTGTATTCCACCTGCGGCCAGGCTTGCAGCAGGCGGTGCAACACGCCAACGTCGGCCGCACGGATGTGGCGCTCGTCAGGGCGCGGGTGCACGGTGATGCCGTCGGCCCCGCCCTGCAGCGCCAGGGTGGCCATGTGCGCCAGGTTGGGAACGTCCAGCGGGCGTGAATTGCGCAGCAAGGCCGCGCGGTTCAGGTTGACCGACAGCGCTGTGCGAGGGCGCCGCGGGCCGGACTCGAAGGCCACCAAAGGGTTCATGTTGACTGCGTTCAGGAGTGATCGAGCAGGCGCTGCACGTCGGCCAGGGCCTGGCGGCTGCGCAGTGAGCGCGTGCCCAAATGATAGTGAAGCAATTCGCGCAGCACGCCGCGCAAGGGTTGGCGCCCCTGGGCGCAGGCGGCGTGCAAGGCCTGCGCGGCGCCGGAATTCAGCGCCGCCTGCAAGGCCAGCCACAGCGCGCCACTGAGCGCGCTGTCATCCCGCTGCGCCGCGCACAGCCCGGCCTCGCCGTGCAAGGTGTAGCGCTCAGCCGGCAGCAGCGGCTGCTGGGTCTGCGTCTGGCGGTGCAACTCGGGCAGCACACCGGTATGGCGCAGGAGGTTGATTTCGAAAGCGCGCAGCGCGGCCTGCACCGCACCGTCGTCGTTGCTGGCCAGGTGCGGCAAGGTCTGGTCATAAGCGTCGAAGAGTTGTGGGTGCGGGTCTTGCCGGGCCAGCAGCTTCATCAACAGCTCGTTGAGGTAGTAGCCCGAAAACAAGGCCGCGCCTTGCAACCAGGCGCTGCCGCCCACCCACTCGGCGCCGCGCAGGGTTTGTACGTCAGCCGCTTGTGTCCTGGCACTTGCGGGGAAGGTCACCCGCAAAGGGTGAAACGGCAGCAGCAGCGCACGCCATTGCGAATGCGGCTTCTTCGCGCCCTTGGCTGCCACCGCGATGCGCCCGCGCTCGCGGGTGAACAAATCCAGGATCAGGCTGGACTCGCTCCAGTCGTAGTGGTGCAGCACATACGCAAGTGTCGTGCTCCCGGGCTTGGGCTTCATTCGTAGCCGAAGCTGCGCAGGTGGGTTTCGTCGTCAGCCCAGCCCGAGCGCACCTTGACCCAGATCTGCAAGTACACCTTGCCCTGCAGCAGGTGTTCGAGTTCATGCCGCGCTTCGGTGCCGATGCGCTTGAGCCGCTCGCCGCCGCCGCCGATGATCATGCCCTTGTGGGCCTCGCGCTCGACGACGATGGCGGCGTCGATGCGGCGCAAGGTGCCTTCTTCTTCATAGCGCTCGATGACCACCGTGCTGGTATAGGGCAACTCGTCACCGGTGAGGCGAAAGAGTTTTTCACGGATGATTTCGCTGGCCAGGAAACGGTCACTGCGGTCGGTGAGGGCGTCTTCCTCGTGCAGCCAGGCTTGTTGCGGCAGATAAGGTTCGAGCACGGCGAACAGGCGCTGCACGTCGGCCGCGCGCTGCGCCGACATGGGCACGAATTCGGCGAACGGATGCAGCGTCTGCATGGTCTTGAGCCAAGGCAGCACGTCGTTGCGGCGGTGAATCGCGTCGAGCTTGTTGGCCACCAGCACCACGGGCTTGCCCGCGGGCAGCAAGCTGAGCACTTTTTCATCTTGCGGGCCGAAGCGTCCGGCCTCGACCACGAACAGCACCACGTCAACATCCGACAACGACGAGACCACGGTGCGGTTGAGCGTGCGGTTCAGCGCGGCGACGTGCTTGAGCTGGAAGCCCGGTGTATCCACGAACACAAACTGCGAGGCGCCCAAGGTGCGGATACCGGTGATGCGATGGCGGGTGGTCTGCGCCTTGTCGGACGTGATGCTGATCTTCTGGCCGACCAGGGCATTGAGCAGCGTGCTCTTGCCCACGTTGGGCCGGCCGACGATGGCCAGCAGGCCGCAGCGTTGCGGCACGGTTGCGGCGGCGCTGGCCGTGGTGGGGGTTGTGGCGTCGGTCATCGCGGGCCCGGTTTGGTGTCGCCGCGCTCGCGCAGCATGTCCAGCAGCACGCGCGCAGCCTCTTGCTCGGCAATGCGGCGCGAGCGGCCTTCACCGCGGGCGCTGAGTTCGAGCGCCGGCACGGCACATTCCACCTCGAACGTCTGCGCATGCGCCTTGCCACGGGTGCTGGTGATGCGGTATTCAGGCACCGCCAGGCGGCGGCCCTGCAACCATTCCTGCAGTTCAGTCTTGGCGTCCTTGCTCCAGCTCTGGGCGTCGCTGCTGGAGATCATTTCGCCGAACAAGCGCCGCGCTGCTTCCTGGGCGGGCGCAAAACCGCCGTCGAGCATGATGGCGCCGAGCACGGCTTCCAGCGCATCGGCCAGGATCGATGCGCGCTGCGCGCCGCCGCTGCGCGCCTCGGAATCCGACAAGTGCAACAACTCGGGCAGGCCCAGCACCACGGCCAGGCGGTGCAAGCTGTCTTCGCGCACCAGGTGGGCGCGCACGCGGGTGAGCTCACCTTCGTCGCTGCCGGCCATGCGCTCGAAAAGCAACGTCGAGACCACCAGGTTCAGCACCGCATCGCCCAGAAATTCAAGGCGCTCGTTGTGCTCGGTGCCACTGCTGCGGTGAGTGAGCGCGCGCAACAGCAGCGCAGGTTGGGCGAAGCGATGGCCCAGCGTTTGTTGCAACTGGATCAGCGCCAAGTCTTGGGAGGGGTCATGCACCATGGTCGCAACAGGATAGCGCAGCGCGTGGCGGGCGCGAACAACGCCGCACGCCTCGCGCAGGGTCGCTCGCTGTACTCGGCGAGCGGGGTGTGTCAGTTACCGCGAGCGGCCGTTGTAGCGGATCAGCAGCGAGGCCGGCCCGCCAAGCGGAATCTCTTTCGAGTACGCGTACTTGATCACGACCTTTTCGCCTTCCTTGGTGATCTCGAGGTCGCTGCCCGAGATGCTCTGCACCGAGAACTCGATCTCCTTGAGCTTGTCGAAGGCATTGCGCGCTTCGGGCACCGAAGCCGGCGCCGCGGCGGCCACTTTTTCGACCAGGCGCTGCACCGTGAGGTACTCGTTCACCGTGGGCAGCAGGCGCACCGCCACATAGGCGAAGAAGCCGATCAACACGGCCCAGAAGACGAGGCCGAACATGGTGACGCCGGTCTGTAAGCGGCGCACCGGGCGATTGGCTGGCTGGTTCATGGCGGCAAGTGCCGTGCAGGACACGGATGTTGGTCAATCGAACGCGCCGATTCTGCCGAGGTTGCCGAAGTTCATCCAAACGAAGAAGGCCCTTCCAACGATGTTTTCATCGGGAACGAAACCCCAGAAACGCGAGTCCTGCGAGTTGTCGCGGTTGTCACCCATCATGAAGTAGTGCCCTGCCGGCACCTTGCACGTCACGCCTTCGGCGGTGTAGCGGCAGTTCTCATGCAAGGGAAAGCGCTTTTCATCGATGCCGAAGTACGACGGCCGG
>JAYUPO010000368.1:0-8564 GCA_043760085.1 Burkholderiales bacterium | reverse complement strand
CGTGCACGGTGCTGGCCTCGGTCTACGGCCAAACCCCCGTGGGCAACCGCTACACCGCCGGCCTGCCGGCCGAGCAGGCGGCGTACCTGCAAGTCGTGGCGCTGGAAACGGTGCGCGCGTTTCGCCAGCCTTGAACCTAGATTCCGCAGTTGACCGCTTCCCGCCGCTGGCTACACCGCATGAACATTGACATTCGTACTCACGACAACGTTCACCTGTTGGGTGAGAGCGCTACGCACCCGATTGAGCCGCGCTGCGGCACGCTGGCGGCGTTGCTCCTCCTCGCGGGCATGAGCCCGCAGCGTCGTCTCCCTTGCAGGGCGCGCCCGCGCTTGCAAGCGCAGGCCGTTACGCAGGCGGGCAGCATGCTGCCCGAATTCCCTGCTCCACCCTTGCCAGCGCACCGCATCGCAGCCCACTCGGGCGCGTCCAACTGCGCAAGCTAGGTTGAAGCGCTCGCCCATGCCCAGCCTGCACATCGCCGTGGTTGATGACGAGGCAGACATCACCGCTTTGCTCGGCCTGTATCTCGCGGCGCAGGGTTTTCGGGTCAGCGAACTGGCCAGCGGCACGGCGCTGATGGCCTTGCTGGTTGCCGACCCGCCCGACCTGGTGCTGCTCGATCTGGGCCTGCCCGGCGAAGACGGTTTCGTCATCGCGCGCCAGTTGCGCGAGCACTGGCACTGCGGGTTGATCATCGTCAGCGGCCGCGGCGACTCTGTCGACAAGGTGGTGGGCCTGGAAGTCGGCGCTGACGATTACGTCACCAAGCCGTTCAACCTGCGCGAGTTGCTGGCTCGCATCAAGGCCGTGGCGCGCCGCCTGGGCAACGCCGATACGCCGCCGCTGGCGCTGCCGGCCAGCGCGCCGGCCGAGCGCGTGCGCTGGCGCTTTGAAGGCTACGAGCTCGACCTCGCGGCGCGCCGCCTCACCGATGCCCAGGCGCGCGATGTGGCGCTGACCAGCGGCGAGTTTGACTTGCTGTGCGCGTTGGTGCGCCACGGCGGGCGCGTGCTGTCGCGCGACTTCCTGCTCGACGCCACGCGCGGGCGCGATGGCGGCCCGTTCGACCGCACCATCGACGTGCTGGTGGCGCGCCTGCGCAAGAAGCTCGAAGCCGACCCGCAAGACCCGCAGCTCATCAAGTCGGTGCGGGGTGCGGGCTACATCCTGGTTTCGCACGTCAGCGCGGCGTGACGGCCTGACCGGCGCAGCCCCATGAGTCCCGCCCGGCCGCCTGAAGGGGCTCGCACCGCAGTGCGCAGCTCGAAGGCCCCCTGATGAGCGACGCGCAAACACTGCCCGGCGAACAAGGTTCGCTGTTCCACGCGATCTTCGAGGCGGTGCCCGATGCCCTGCTGCTGGTGGATGGCGCCGGGCAGATCGTGCGCGCCAACCCCGCGGCCAGCCGCTTGCTGGGGTACTCGCTGCTTGAACTGAACGGCCTGGCCGTTGACGCGCTGGTGCCCGAAGCGATTCGCCCGCGCCACGAGGCTTATCGCAACAGCTACACCCACCGCCCGGTGGCGCGGCCCATGGGCACGCAGATGGAACTGGTGGCGCGCTGCAAGGATGGCAGCGAGGTGATGGTCGAGATTGCGCTGAGCCCACTGCATGGTGAAGGCAAGCCTTACGTGGTGGCCGCGGTGCGCGGCGTGCAGGACTACCCGCGGGTCAAGCAGGCGTTGCAGCGTGCCCGCTACAGCGAGGCCATCGCCCGCATCGGCGCGCTGGCCGTGAACACGCGCGACCCCGAGCTGCTGCTGCGCGAGGTGCCCGCAGCGGCCGCGCAAGGCCTGCAGATCGATGCCGCCGTGGTGTCGTTGCTCGACAGCGGGCGCCAGCATTTCGTGGCCGCCGCCAGCGTTGGCTTTGACGCGGTGCGGCTGCCCGGCAACCGGGTGCCCAACCGGCCCGACACGCCGGCCGGCTACGTGCTGGCGCAGGGCGGCCCGGTGTGCGTGGATGATTACCTCACCGAGCGCCGCTTTGTCGTGCCGCCCGCGTTCCTGGCGGCGGGCTTTCAATCCGGCGTCGGCGTGCCGTTGTCTGACCGTGGCCAGACCATCGGTGTGCTCGGTGTGCATGCGCGCATGCCGCGCCCGTTTGGTGACGACGATGTGCGCTTCTTGCAATCACTGGCCAACCTGCTGGCCAGCAGCCTGCAACGTGCCGACACCGAGGCGGCGCTGAGCCACGCGCAGCGGCTGGAAACCGTCGGCCAGCTCACGGGCGGCATCGCGCACGACTTCAACAACCTGCTCACCGTGATCCAGGGCAATTTGCAGGTGCTGGAAGACCTGCCCGCCATCAGCGCCGACCCCGCCGCGCAAAACATGCTGGCCGCCGCGGCGCGCGCCAGCCGCCGCGGCGCTGAACTGACGGGCAAGCTGCTGGCCTTTTCGCGCCGCCAGGTGCTCAGCCCGAGCCGGGTGGATTGCGGCGCCTTGCTGCGCTCGCTGGCCGACATGCTGCAGCGCACGCTGGACCCGCGCATCCGCATCGCCTGCCAGGCAGCAGAAAAACTGTTTGCGCTGGTCGATACCGGGCAGTTGGAGTCGGCCTTGTTGAACCTGGCCATCAACGCGCGCGACGCCATGCCCGACGGCGGCGCCCTGAGCTTTGCCTGCCACTCCTGCACCGAATTGCCGCTTGAGCTGGCGGGTGACGCCAACGGCTCGCATGCAGCCCCAGGTTATATCGAGATCAGCGTCAGCGACACCGGCCACGGCATGAGCGAAGCGGTGCGTGAACGCGCCTTCGAACCCTTCTTCACCACGAAGGAGGCCGGCCGCGGCACCGGGCTGGGCTTGAGCACGGTGTATGGCTTCTTGAAGCAGTCGCACGGTGCGGTGCGGTTGCGCACCCAGTTGGACGTGGGCACCACGGTCGCGCTGATCCTGCCGCGGCACCGGCGCAGCGAAGCGGCCCATGCCCCCAGCGCCGAACCGGGCGCGGCCTTGCCTGCGGGCCTGGCCGTGCTGCTGGTGGAAGATGAACCCGAAGTGCGCAGCGTGGTGCGCCGCCAGTTGCAGGCGCTGGGCTGCGCGGTCACGGAAATGGCCAACGCCGAGCAGGCGCTGGCCCACCTGGCGCAAGGTGGCATGGGCGCGCAGCACGACCTGCTGCTCACCGACATCGCTTTGGGTGGTGGCGTGGACGGCACGGAACTGGCCCGCCAGGTGAACCAGCGCTGGCCGACCATGGCCGTGCAATTGATGAGTGGCTATGCCACCGAGCTGCTCAAGGAACGGGGCGCCCAGCCGCTGGCCGCCGAGCTGCTGCGCAAGCCCTTTGAACGCGACGCCCTGGCGCAGGCCCTGGGCCGGGCATTGGCCCGGGGAACTTCAGTCTAGGGTTACTGCAACAGCGCTGCCGGCGCGCTGGCCGCCACGCTGCGGCGCACGAATTCGCTCAACGCGGCCACGTCCGGGATCTGCACGTCGCGGCGGTCTTTTTCAGCAAAACCGATGACCTTGTCGCGCGCCAGGCGCGAGAACGCGCGGCTCACCGTTTCCAGCGTCATGCCCAGGTAGTTGCCGATTTCGGCGCGCGTCATGCGCAGCGTGATCTGGTCGGTGCGCAAGCCACGGTCGGCCAGCGAGTCGGCCCAGAAGCGCAGGAAGTCAGCCACCCGGGCATCGGCCGGCAGGGTGCACAGCGCCAGCATCGAGTCGCGGTCGCGCGCGATCTCGCGGCTCATGGCCGCGTGCAGCGTGGCCATCAGCGTGGGCTGTGCCGTGCAGGCGTGCAGCAAGGCCGGGTAGGGAATCGTCCAGACCTCGCCCACATCCATGGCAATCGCGTCGCAACCGTGCTGGCCTTCGGCAATCGCGTCCAGGCCCAGCCAGTCGCCCTTGAAGTGCAGGCCCACGACCTGCTCGCGCCCGTCACTGGCCAGGTTCACGGTCTTGACCAGGCCGGAATTGATGATGTACAGGCTGTCCAGCCGGTCGCCGGCATGGACGATCACGTCACCCGCGTGCACCACGCGGCGGCTCGGCGCCAGTTGCTGCTGCAACATGGCCAGCGTGGCGCTGATGCGTTCGCCGGCCTGTGCAGTGCGCTGCGCGCTACGGTGGGCGGTGCTAACTTGTGCTTGCATGTCAAACCTCTTGGGTGGGTGGGGTTGCATGCAAGGCTAGGCAGCGCCTGGCAACGGCTTGCGTATCGCACGTCAACGGCCGATGTGGCTGTGTTTCAGTGTGTCAACGGTGTGTTTCAACCCGGCCGCGGGGCAGTGCCTGCACAGGTTTGGCGCCCGCGCGCAAAGGGTAAAAGTGTTTGCTTTGATTTCCGTCACACCGGCGCTTGCGGGCGTGATTAGCCTTTGAGCCGCGGCACATGTTGTGACGCAGGCGCTGCAACATTGGACCTCCTTAACCCGCGTTCACAACCCGCCGCGAAGGCCGCGCGCAGCACCGCCCCGTGCCCGGCACCGCCCGAGGCCGCGCTGCAGCTAAGCGGCCCGGCGCTGGTGGCGGCGGCGCTGGCGCTCAAGCATGCGGCGCCCGCGCAGGCGCTGCGCGGGCGCCACGTGGCGGTGCTGAGCGAGACGCTCGCAGATGGCGCCGGCGAGGTCTTCAGCAATGCGGCGCGTGCCCTGGGCGCCGTGGTGGTGCATATCCGCCCGAGCAGCCTGCTGCTGGCCACGCCGCGCTCGCAGCGCCACACGGCCCACGCCTTGGGCCGGCTGTATGCCGCGCTGTCTTGCGCGGGCGTGGCGGCGGCGGCGCTGGGTGCGTTGCAGCGCTGGTCTGGCGTGCCCGTATTTGGCGACCTGGCGGCGCCCTCGCACCCGAGCTGGGCACTGGCCGCGCAGATGGCTGCGCGCGAGCAGGCACAGCTGCCTGCCACGCCCGGTGCCGCGCGGGGGCAGCAGCCGGCTGCGGCTTTGCACGACCACCACCGCTACCTCATCCAGGCCTGGCTGGCGCACTGTGTGATGTCGGCTTGAGGGCCGGCGCGCCGGTCAGCGCGCAGTGGCCGTCAAGGCGGCGCGATGCCGGCGCGGCGCAGCACGGCGCGCAGGCGGTCGATCTCATCAAGCAGATCGAGCATCACCGCCACGCTGTGCAGATTGGCTTCGAAGTCGCGCTGCAGCCGCGCGATGCGGCGCACGCGGGCCAGTTCGGCGCCGCCGAAGCGCCATTCAGGCTCTTGCACAGCGGGTTGCAGCAGGCCTTCATCGACCAGTTGGCGGATGAACTCCGCGTGTGCGCCGCAGGCCGCGGCGAAGGGTTCGAGCGGCAGTGCATGCTCTTCGAGCAGGCACACGCCGAAGGCGATGGCACTGGCATTCATGCGGCAGCCTCCTGTGTGGCGCGTGGGTCGAACGCCAAGTCTTGCGCCATTTGCCGATACGCCGCGCGGGCCTTGTCGCTGTGGGCCGGGGGCAGAACGACCTCGAGTTGCACGTAGAAGTCACCCGGCGCGGCGCGCTCACCGATGGCCGGGATGCCGCGCCCGCGCAGGCGCAGCTTGCGCCCATTGCGCGAGCCCGCCGGCACGCTGACCTCCAGTGTGCCCCCGGGCGTGGCGACGTTGACCGTGGCGCCCAATGCGGCTTCCCAGGGTGCCACGGGCAGGGTGAGGTACAGGTCGGCGCCGTCGACCCGCCACAGCGGGTGCGGTGCGAACTCGACTTCCAGGAACAGGTCGCCGCGGGGTGACCCAGGTGCCCCCAGCCCGGCCGAACCCTGCCCCGCCAGGCGGATTTGCTGCCCGGCGCGGATGCCCTTGGGAATGGCCACTTGCAACCGGCGCTCGTTCAGCACCACCTGGCCATTGGCGTCGAGCTCGGGGCTGTGCAGGCTGATCTCGCGCACCGCGCCGCTGAAGCTGTCTTCGAGCGGCACCACGATCTTGGCGTGGTGGTCGCGGCCGCGCTGCGGCTCATCACCCGGGCCCGGCCGTCCGCGCGCACCGCCACGCCGTTGCGCAGCGCCGAACAAGGCCTCGAAGAAGGCGCTGTGGTCAACGCCATCGCCAGACGCTTCGGGCCCGCCGCTGAATTCGAAGCCGGTGTCCCAGCCCGGTGGCGGCTCGAACGGCTGGCCGGGCTGCGCGCCCTGGCCCACGCTGTCGTACGCGGCGCGCTTTTCGGGGTCGCGCAGCACCTCGTTCGCTTCATTGATGTCCTGCATGCGCGTGGCGGCGTCCGCGGCCTTGCTCACATCGGGGTGGTGCTTGCGCGCCAGGCGGCGAAAAGCCTTTTTGATGTCGTCAGCGCTGGCGCTGCGCGGCACGCCAAGCACCTGGTAATAGTCCTTGAACTCCATCGTTCAAGCCCGTGAACTTGTCGAGACAGGGTTGCTCATTCAAACACCTCCTGCACTGTGCCCCGCAACATGCGTTGCGGCGCTGCGCCCATCAAATCAGCTCATGGTGCTGCCGTCGGTGCGGCGGCGCACTCAAGCCTGGCGCGGGATGATGGGCCCGGCCGCACACTTGGCAATTGCGCGCGCGCAAGGGCGTCGCAGGGCGCGGCCGCCAGCAACGCCGAAACTGGGCAACAACGCGAGCCCGCCGCTGTGCGTGAAGGCCGTGTCGGCGCGGTCACAGCCGGGGTACCTGTGCTAGCTAGGCCAGAGCCAGGCACAGCGGCGCGCGACCGACCAAACTGCTACCGGTGTGGCGGCAAACGTGGAATGCCCGGATGGCGCAACGCCTGGGCGTGGCCACACTGCACGGCCACCATCAACACACCACCAAGATCATGAGCGACCCCTATTTCGGCCTGCACGCCGGCACCTTCTTGATCCCTGCGCAAGAACGCATCATTCACGGCCTGCCGGCCGGGGCGACGGTGCGTGCCGAGGCCGAGCGGCTGGGCGCGCGGCGCGTCTTCCTCGTTTCCGGTCGCTCGCTCGGCGCGCTGCCTGACGGCCCGTTGCAGCGCGTGGCGCAGGCCCTGGGCGAGCGCCATGCCGGCACCTTTGCTGCCGTGCGCGCGCACAGCCCGCGTGAAGACGTGATCGCGGCAGCGGCCGCGGCGCGCGCGTGTGGCGCGGATTTGCTGGTCGGCCTGGGCGGCGGCTCGGCCATCGACGCGGCCAAGGCGGTGCAGCTTTGCCTGTGGCATGGCCTGAGCACGCCCGAGGCCATGGAGCCCTATCGCTCGGGCGCGGCGGCGGCCGTGGCGCGGCCCATCGAGCCGCCGGCCGATGCGCTGCGCATGCTGGCCGTGAGCACCACCTTGTCGGCGCCCGAATTCACCGGCATGGCCGGCATCACCGACAGCACCAGCAAGACCAAGCAGATGTTTGCGCACCGGCTGATGGTGCCGCGCACGGCGATCCTCGACCCCGCGGCCACCTTGCACACGCCGGCGGACTTGCTGTTTTCCACCGCCATCCGCTCGGTCGACCATGCGGTGGAATGCTGGTGCTCGCCGCTGGCCACGCCGGCCACCGAAGCCTTGTCCTTGCAGGGGCTGAAGTTGTTGGCGCAGGCCTTGCCAGCCATCCAGGCCCAACCGCAAGACCTGAAGCCGCGCCTGGCAGCGCAGTTCGGCATGTGGCAGGCGGTGGCGGCGCTGGCGGCCGGCGTGCAAACCGGTGCCAGCCATGGCATCGGCTATGCGCTGGGTGCGGGCTACAACGTGGCGCATGGCCACACCTCATGTGTGATGTTGCCGGCGGTGCTGCGCTGGAACGCAGCCGTCAACGCCGAACGCCAGCAGGCGCTGGCCGCGGCGCTGGGCGACGCGGCCCGCAGCGCGGCCGACCTGGTGGCCGCGCTGATAGCCCAGCTCGGCCTGCCCGGCAACCTGCGTGCCGTGGGCCTGCGCGAAGATCAGCTCGATGCACTCGCCCAGCAAGCGCTGGCCTACCCGCCCGTGCAGGCCAACCCGCGGCCCATTCGCAGCGCGGCCGATGTGCGCGAGATCCTGGCGCTGGCCTGGTAGGGCAGGCCGGCCCTGCGCGAAGACCCCGAGATGCCGCGCTGCGCCACTGCGTAGCATGGTTCGCCACCAGGCCTTGAATCCGGGGCCGTCAAGGAGCTTTTGATGTACGCCGGCCACCATGTTGCCCAACACCCCGAACGCGCCGCTTTCGTGATGGCCAGTTCCGGTGAAACGGTCAGTTATGCCGAATTTGAAGCGCGCGCCAACCGCCTGGCCCACTTGCTGCGCGCTGAAGGGTTGAAGCGGCTGGATCATTACGCGGTGTTCATGGAGAACAACAACCGCTACCTCGAAAGCAACAGCGCCGGCGAACGCAGCGGGCTGTATTACACCTGCATCAATTCCTACCTCACGGCCGATGAAGCGGCCTACATCATCGGCAACAGCGAATCGCAGGTGCTCATCACCTCGCTGGCCAAGCTGCCGCTGGCGCGCGCCGCGCTGGCGCAATGCCCGCGCGTGAAGCGTTGCCTGGTGGTGGGCGGGGGCGATGCCGTGCGGGTCTTGGGCGATGCGCGCTTGGTCGACTACGAAGACGCCGTCGCAGCCTACCCGGCCACGCCGATCACCGACGAAGCGCTGGGCACCCCGATGCTGTATTCGTCGGGCACCACGGGCCGGCCCAAGGGCATCTTGCGCCCGCTGCCCGAGAACC
>JAYUPO010000367.1:0-8568 GCA_043760085.1 Burkholderiales bacterium | reverse complement strand
GCGGCGAATGCCAGTTGCAAGACCTGGCCGTGGGCTATGGCGGCTCGGCCTCGCGCTACACCGAAGAAAAGCGCGTGGTCTTCCACAAGAACGTGGGCCCGCTCATTTCGATGGAAGAGATGACGCGCTGCATCCATTGCACGCGCTGCGTGCGCTTCGGCCAAGAGCTGGCCGGGGTCATGGAACTCGGCATGATCCACCGCGGCGAGCATGCCGAAATCACCACCGTCACGGGCGGCACGGTCGATTCGGAACTGTCCGGCAACATGATTGACCTGTGCCCGGTGGGCGCCCTCACCAGCAAGCCGTTTCGCTACCAGGCACGCACCTGGGAGCTGGCACGGCGCAAGAGCGTGAGCCCGCACGATTCCACCGGCGCCAACCTGGTGGTGCAGACCAAGGGCAACAAGGTGCTGCGCGTGCTGCCGCTTGAAAACGAAGCAGTGAACGAATGCTGGCTGGCGGATCGCGACCGCTTTTCGTATGAAGCGCTGAACAGCCCCCAGCGGCTGACCAGCCCGATGCTCAAGCAAGGCGGCCAGTGGCAAGCGGTGAGCTGGAACACAGCGTTAGGCTATGTGGCCGATGGCCTGAAGCGCATCGGTGCCGAGTTTGGCGCCGGCAGCATCGGCGCGCTGGGCAGTGCGCACAGCACGGTGGAGGAGTTGCACCTGCTGCAAAAGCTGGTGCGTGGCCTGGGCAGCGAGAACATCGACCACCGCTTGCGCCATGCTGATTTCACCAACGCCGCGCCGGTGGGCCAAGCGCGTTGGCTGGGGCTGCCCATTGCAGGCTTGTCGAGCCTGAACACGGCATTCGTTGTCGGCTCGTTCTTGCGCAAGGATCATCCGCTGTTTGCCCAGCGCTTGCGCCAGGCCGCGCGCAAGGGCGCCATGATTCACAGCCTGCATGCCCTGCATGACGATTGGTTGATGCCCATGGGCGAGCGCATCGTCGCCGCGCCCAGCGGCTGGCAGCAAGCTTTGGCAGATGTGGCCGTAGCGGTGGCGCAAGCGCGTGGCGCCGAGGCACCGGTTCAGGGTACGGCCACTGCTGCGGCGCAGGCCATTGCTGCATCCCTGCTGAATGGCGAGCACAAAGCCGTGTTGTTGGGCAATGCCGCCGCGCAGCACCCGCAAGCCGCGCAGCTCTTGTTGCTGGCCGAATGGATTGCGCAAAGTACCGGCGCCAGCGTGGGCTATTTGGGCGAAGCCGCCAATTCGGTGGGCGCGCAATGGGTGCGTGCCATGCCGGGCGAGGGCGGTTTGAACGCCGGCCAGATGCTCAGCCAGCCGATGAAGGCGCTGCTGTTGTTGAACGTTGAGCCCGCGCTTGACGCGGCCAACGCCGCTGCCGCATGTGCGGCACTGCAAGGCAGCGGCTTGGTCGTGGCGCTCACCTCGTTTCAAGATGCCGCGGTCGACAACGCCGATGTGCTGCTGCCTATCGCCCCGTTCACCGAAACCTCAGGCGCCTTCGTCAACGCTGAAGGGCGGGTGCAAGATTTCACCGGCGTGGTGCCGCCCTTGGGCGAAACGCGCCCGGCGTGGAAAGTGCTGCGCGTGTTGGGCAATTTGCTCGGCCTGGCCGGCTTTGAGCAAGAGTCCGCCGAGGAAGTGCGCCGCGAAGCGCTGGGCGATGCGAATGAATTCGCCGCCCGCTTGAATAACGTTCCAGAAGTGGCACTCATCATGCCTGCCGCAAGCAGCGGCTTTGAGCGCATTGCCGATGTGCCCCTGTACAGCACCGACTCCCTGGTGCGCCGCGCTGAAGCGCTGCAGAGCACGGCTGATGCGCGTGCGCCGGCAGCGTGCCTGCCCAGCGGCTTGTGGGCGCAGTTGGGCTTGGCGGCAGGCGCTCGCGTGCGCGTCAGCCAGGGGCGGGCCACCACGCTGTTGCCAGCCAAACTCGATGCCAGCCTGGCGCCCAACACCGTTCGCGTGCCCGCCGGGCATGCCGCGACAGCCATGCTGGGTTCCGCGTTTGGCGCGCTGGTGGTGGAAAAGGCATGAACGCCATGCTCGACCTCGTCAACCAACAGGGCGCTGCCCTGCTGGGCAACACCTTGTGGGCCGTGGTCTGGAGCCTGGTCAAGATCGTTGCGCTGTTGCTGCCGCTGATGGGCTGCGTGGCCTACCTCACGCTGTGGGAACGCAAGGGCATCGGCTTCACCCAACTGCGCCCGGGCCCCAACCGCGTCGGCCCGTTTGGCCTGCTCACGCCGATTGCCGATGCGGTGAAACTGATCTTTAAAGAGATCATCCGCCCCACGGCGGCCAACAAGCCGCTGTTCTTCCTCGGCCCCGTCATGACCATCATGCCCGCGCTCGTGGCCTGGGTGGTGGTGCCGTTCGGGCCCGAGGTGGCGCTGGCGAATGTGAACGCCGGGCTGCTGTTCTTGATGGCCATCACCTCGTTGGAGGTGTACGGCGTCATCATCGCCGGCTGGGCGTCGAACTCGAAATACGCCTTCCTGGGCGCGCTGCGGGCTTCGGCTCAAATGGTGAGTTATGAAATCGCCATGGGCTTTGCGCTGGTGGTGGTGCTTATGGTCTCGGGCAGCATGAACATGACCGAGATCGTGCTGGTGCAAGACAAGGGCTACTTCGCCAGCATGGGGCTGAATTTCCTGTCGTGGAACTGGCTGCCGCTGCTGCCGATCTTCATGGTCTATTTCATCGCCGGCCTGGCCGAGACCAACCGCCATCCGTTCGACGTGGTGGAAGGCGAATCGGAAATCGTTGCCGGCCACATGATCGAATACTCGGGCATGTCGTTCGCCATGTTCTTCCTGGCCGAATACGCGAACATGCTTCTGGTGTCGACCCTGGCCGTGATCATGTTCCTGGGCGGCTGGTTGCCACCGGTGGACAGCGCCTTGTTCAACTGGATCCCGGGCTGGATCTGGCTCGCGCTGAAAGTCTTCTTCGTCGTCACCATGTTCCTGTGGGTGCGCTCCACCTTCCCGCGTTACCGCTATGACCAGATCATGCGTCTGGGCTGGAAGATCTTCATCCCGGTCACCCTGGTGTGGCTGGTGGTGGTGGGTTTGTGGATTCAGTCGCCGTGGAACATCTGGAACTAGGGCCTGTCATGAGCGCTACCGCAGTCAAAGACTTCCTCTCCAGCTTCCTGTTATTGGAGCTGTTCAAGGGCATGCGCGTCACGGGCAAGTACTTCTTCGCGCGCAAGATCACCGTGCAGTTTCCGGAAGAGAAAACACCGCTGAGCCCGCGCTTTCGCGGCCTGCATGCTTTGCGCCGCTATGAAAACGGCGAAGAGCGCTGCATCGCCTGCAAGCTGTGCGAAGCAGTGTGCCCGGCGCTGGCGATCACGATCGAGAGCGAGAAGCGGGAAGATGGCTCGCGCCGCACCACGCGCTACGACATCGACCTCACCAAGTGCATCTTCTGCGGCTTTTGCGAAGAGAGCTGCCCGGTTGACTCCATCGTCGAAACGCACATCTTCGAATACCACGGCGAAAAGCGCGGCGACCTGTACTTCACCAAAGACATGCTGCTGGCCGTGGGCGACCGCTACGAAGCCGAGATCGCCGAACGCCGGGCTGCCGATGCCAAATATCGCTGATCCGGTCGCAATGAAACAACCCCCACGTCGCTTCGCTCCTGCCCCCCGAGGGGGCACTCAGCGCTTTCGGGCGGCCGGGCAGCACTGACATGAACCCCACGACCGCCCTGTTCTACGTCTTTTCCGCCGTGCTGCTGTTCGCGGCATTCAAGGTCATCACCGCGCGCAGCACCGTGCATTCGGCGCTGTACCTGGTGCTGGCCTTCGGCAACGCCGCCGCGGTGTGGCTGTTGCTGCGCGCCGAGTTCCTGGCCATTGCGCTGGTGTTGGTGTACGTGGGCGCGGTGATGGTGTTGTTCCTGTTCGTGGTGATGATGTTGGATGTGGACACTGACGCACTGCGCGCCGGCTTCTGGCGCCACTTTCCCCAGGCCGCCCTGGTGGGCGTGTTGATCGCGCTTGAAATGGCCGTGGTGCTGATGCCGGGCTTTCGTCTCACCGATGCGCCGGTGCCAGACGCCGCCGCGGTGCAGATGGGCAACACCAAGCTGCTGGGCATCGCCCTCTACACCCAGTACCTCTACCCCTTGCAGGTGGCCGCGGTGCTGCTGCTGGTGGCCATCATCGCGGCCATCGCGCTCACACTGCGGGCACGCAAAGACAGCAAGCATCTTGACGCCGGCGAACAGGTCAAGGCGAAGAAGGCTGATCGGCTGCGCATCGTGAAGATGGCCGCCGTCATCGACGCGCCATCCGTGCCCAAGGTGGAGGGCAAGCCATGACGCTCGGCCCCTTGACCCTTGGCCACTTCCTCGCATTGGGTGGCATGTTGTTCGCCCTGTCGGTGGTCGGCATCTTCCTGAACCGGCGCAACCTCATCGTGCTGCTCATGGCCATCGAGCTGATGCTGCTGGCCGTGAACCTCAACTTCGTGGCCTTCTCGCATTACCTGGGCGACATGGCCGGCCAGGTTTTCGTCTTCTTCATCCTCACCGTGGCGGCGGCCGAGTCGGCCATTGGCCTGGCCATCCTGGTGGTGCTGTTCCGCAACCGCTCCACGATCAACGTCGAAGAGCTCAACAGCCTCAAGGGGTGAGCGGCCTCATGTCCACACAACTCTCACAGAACCTGCTGCTCACCATTGCGCTGGCACCCTTGGCCGGCTCATTGGTGGCGGGTCTGGCCGGCAAGGCCGTGGGCCGGCGTGGTGCGCACATCGTCACCATCCTGGGCGTGCTGGTGTCGTGCATCGGCTCGTTCATGGTGCTCAACGATGTCGTGGCCGGCGCGCGCTTCAACGCCACCATTTACGAATGGATGACCATTGGCAAGCTGAAAATGGAAGTCGGTTTCCTGATCGACAGCCTGTCGGCCATGATGATGTGCGTGGTGACCTTCGTGTCACTCATGGTGCACGTCTACACCATCGGCTACATGGCCGAAGACCCGGGCTACCAGCGCTTCTTCAGCTACATCTCGCTGTTCACCTTCAGCATGCTGATGCTGGTGATGAGCAACAACTTCCTGCAACTGTTCTTCGGCTGGGAAGCGGTGGGCCTGGTGTCCTATTTGCTCATCGGTTTTTGGTACACGCGGCCCACCGCGATCTTCGCCAACATGAAGGCGTTCATCGTCAACCGGGTGGGTGACTTCGGTTTCATACTGGGCATCGGCCTGATCGCGGCCTATGCCGGCACGCTCGACTACGCCGAGGCCTTTGCCAACGGGCCCGAACTCGCCAAGATGATTTTCCCCGGGCAAGACTGGATGCTGATCACCGTGATCTGCATCTGCCTGTTCATCGGCGCCATGGGCAAGAGCGCGCAGTTCCCGCTGCATGTGTGGCTGCCTGATTCGATGGAAGGCCCGACGCCGATTTCGGCGCTCATTCACGCCGCCACCATGGTCACGGCCGGCATCTTCATGGTCGCGCGCATGTCGCCGTTGTTCGAGCTGAGTGATGCGGCGCTGAACTTCGTGCTCGTCATCGGCGCCATCACCGCGCTGTTCATGGGCTTCCTGGGCATCATTCAAAACGACATCAAGCGCGTGGTGGCGTATTCCACGCTCAGCCAGTTGGGCTACATGACGGTGGCCTTGGGCGTGTCGGCCTACTCGGTGGCGGTGTTCCACCTCATGACCCATGCCTTCTTCAAGGCGCTGCTGTTCCTGGGTGCGGGCTCGGTGATCATGGGCATGCACCACGACCAGGACATCCGCAACATGGGCGGCTTGCGCAAGTACATGCCCATCACCTGGATCACATCGCTGCTCGGTTCGCTGGCCTTGATCGGCACACCGTTCTTCGCCGGCTTCTATTCAAAAGACTCCATCATCGAGGCCGTGCACGCCAGCCACCTGCCGGCCGCACAGATCGCTTACTACGCCGTGGTGGCCGGGGTGTTCATCACCGCGTTCTATTCGTTCCGCATGTATTTCCTGGTCTTCCACGGCGAAGAGCGTTTCCGACATAAACCTTTCCCGCCGGAGGACGATCACAGCCACGATGAACACGGCCATGTGCACGAGCCGCATGAATCGCCCTGGGTGGTGTGGGTGCCGCTGGTGTTGCTGGCGATACCTTCGGTTGTCATCGGCTACATGACCATTGCGCCGATGCTGCATGGTGGCTTCTTCGATGGTGCAATTGCGGTGGATGCTGCCCGCCACCCGGCCATGACTGAGCTGGCGCGCGAATTCAATGGTGCCTGGGCGATGGCGCTTCATGCCTTGAGCACCTTGCCGTTCTGGCTGGCGGTGGCCGGTGTGGCGCTGGCCTATGTCTTCTACACGGTCAAGCCCGCAATCCCTGCCGCCATCAAGCAACGCTTCAGCGGCGTACATCGGTTGCTCGACCAGAAGTACTACATGGACTGGTTCAATGAAAACGTGCTGGCCCGCGCCGCGCGCGGCCTGGGCACGGGTTTGTGGAAGGGCGGCGATGTGGCCATCATCGACGGGCTCATTAACGGTTCAGCCAACTCGGTGGGCGGCGTGGCCGGCCTGGTGCGCCGAATTCAGAGCGGCTACCTGTACTGGTATGCGCTGGTCATGGCGCTGGGCTTGTTTGCCCTGTTGACCTGGCAGTTATGGCCAAACCTGCGGCACGCGCTGGGCGTGGCCGCAGCGTAATCGGCTACGGCGGAGAACAAGAACATGGGTCTGACATGGGTTTATTGAGCGTTGCCATCTGGCTGCCCATCGCACTGGGTGCGCTGTTGCTGGCCGTGGGCACAGACCGCCAGGCGGGCGTGGTGCGCTGGGTAGCCTTGTTCGGCGCCATCGCGTCGTTCCTGGTCACGCTGCCCTTGATCAGCGGCTTCGACCATGCCACCGCCGCCTTGCAGTTCCAGGAGAACCTGCCCTGGATCGCGCGCTTCAATGTGCGCTACCACCTGGGCGTCGATGGCATCTCGGTGTGGTTCGTCTGGCTCACCGCGCTGATGACGGTGGTGGTGGTCATCGCCGGTTGGGAAGTCATCACCGACCGCGTCAACCAGTACATGGGCGCGTTCCTGATTCTCTCTGGCCTGATGGTCGGCGTGTTCGCCGCGGCCGACGGCCTGCTGTTCTACGTCTTCTTCGAAGCCACGCTGATTCCGATGTACATCATCATCGGCGTGTGGGGCGGGCCGAACCGCGTCTATGCGGCGTTCAAGTTCTTCCTCTACACCCTGCTGGGTTCGCTGCTGATGCTGGTGGCGTTGACCTACCTGTATTTCAAATCGGGCGGCAGCTTCGACATCGCCACCTGGCACAAGCTGCCCTTGCCGCTGAATGCGCAGGTGCTGCTGTTCTTCGCCTTCCTGGCGGCGTTTTCGGTGAAGGTGCCGATGTGGCCGGTGCACACCTGGCTGCCCGATGCGCACGTCGAGGCGCCCACCGGCGGCTCGGTGGTGCTGGCGGCCATCATGCTCAAGCTCGGTGCTTATGGCTTCCTGCGCTTTTCGCTGCCGATTGCGCCCGATGCCAGCCGCGAATGGGCCGGCTTCATCATCGCCCTGAGCCTGGTGGCCGTGGTCTACATCGGCCTGGTGGCGCTTGTGCAGCGCGACATGAAAAAGCTGGTGGCCTATTCGTCGGTGGCGCACATGGGCTTCGTCACGCTGGGCTTTTTCATCTTCAATGAATTGGGCGTGGCCGGCGGCATCGTGCAGATGATCTCGCATGGCTTCATCTCCGGTGCCATGTTCCTGTGCATCGGCGTGTTATACGACCGGGTGCATTCGCGCGAAATCTCGGCCTATGGCGGTGTGGTCAACACCATGCCGGTGTTCACCAGCTTTGCCGTGTTCTTCGCCATGGCCAATTGCGGGCTGCCGGGCACGGCGGGCTTCGTGGGCGAATGGATGGTGATCCTGGGTGCGGTGCAGGCCAACTTCTGGCTCGCCTTCCTGGCCGCCACGGCGCTGATCTTCGGCGCTGCGTACACGCTGTGGATGGTCAAGCGGGTCTACTTCGGCGCCGTGGCCAACAAGCATGTGGCCGAGCTGAAAGACATCAACGCACGCGAATTCCTCATGCTCGCCATCCTGGCGGTGGCCACGCTCTACATGGGCTTGTACCCCAAGCCGTTCACCGATGTGATGCAGGTCTCGGTGACCGAACTGCTGCGCCACGTGGCCGTGTCCAAGATCAACTAGGGTCTGCGATCAAATGAACCCCTTGGACGTTTCGATGATCCACCCGGAGCTGGTGCTCCTGGTCATGGCCTGCGTGGTCACGCTGGTCGACCTGTTCGTGCACGACCCGCAGCGCCGCCCCACCTTCTGGTTGACGCAAGCCACGCTGGCGGTGGTGGGCTGGATGCACTTCAGCGCCTTCCAGTCCGGCGCCACGGTCTACGGCATGAACGACCTGGTGGTGGCCGACCCGATGGGCCACCTGCTGGCCGCGTTTGCCGCGCTGGCCACCCTGGTGAGCGTGGCCTATGCCCAGCCCTACCTGGCCAGCCGCGACATGCTCAAGGGCGAATTTTTTACCCTCACGCTGTTCGCCACGCTGGGCATCCTGGTGATGTGCTCGGCCAACAACTTCCTC
>JAYUPO010000366.1:0-3308 GCA_043760085.1 Burkholderiales bacterium | reverse complement strand
ACATGTTGTTCGGGCAGGTGAAGGACGGCATCGAGCCATCAACCACCGTGGCAAAGCCCTCGCGCACGAAGCGTGCGATGTGGGGGATCGACCCGTCGGCCAGAAACTGTTGCAGGTAGGCCGGATCGCCGCCGTCGATGCACACCACCACCACCGGGCGCAGGGGCCAGCGGTAGTTGGTGCCATTGATGTCGAGCTTGGATGGGTGCATGGTCATATTGGTCAGGCAGGTCATGAGTTAGCAGCCGGGGCCAGCGCCCGCGCCAACCGCTCGCGGCTTTGCAGCACGTGATTGATCATCAGGCGTTCGGCCTTCTCGGCGTCGCGGGCGGCAATGGCGACCACAATGGCCTCATGGTCGCGCGTGGAGATGGGGATGTTGTCGGTGCTGCGCGACAGCGTGGCGCGGCGGTACAGGTCAAGCTGGTTGACCACGCTGCGGTAGTTGGCCAACAACGCGCCGTTGCGCGCCGCCCGTGCCAACAGGTCGTGAAACTCGAGGTTAAGCAAAAAGTAGGCCTCGGCCTTGCGACCCTTGTCTTGCGCGTGCATCTTCTTGACGATGGCGCGCAGCTGGTCCAGCTCTTCGTTGTCGATGCGCTGCGCGGCCAGGCGGCCGATCAAGCCCTCGAGCACCGCGCGCACCTCATAGATTTCGCTGGCTTCTTCCAGCGAGACCTGGCGCACGAACACGCCGCGGTTTTTTTCCACCCGCACCAGGCCGGCTTGGTCGAGCGCGCGAAAGGCCTCGCGCACCGGCCCGCGCGAGACGCCCAAAGCGGTGGCGATGGCGGCCTCATTGAGCTTGGCGCCGACCTCGATTTCGCCCGAGATGATGCGCCGCTCCAGCTCACGCTGGGCCAGCGTGGCCAGTGAATGCTCTTGCAGCAGCTCGATGGCCTGGGCCGAGGTGGCTCGCTTGCCGAAGTCAGTTTGCGGGGGGGTCTTCATGGCATCCAGGGGTGGCTGGTTCAGGCGCGCGGTGAGGCGCAACGCGGCCGGATCGTAGGCAGCATTTTGCATATTGTCAACAAACTACGATACTCAGACCCGGCCAACCATGCCCCTCACGTCGGAGTTCATTACATCGAAACTTCGGTGAAGGTGCCGCTCCCGAGTGATTAATTTATATACACTCGCCTGGCAGGTACAAAAAGTTCTTAGCACCTTCCTGCTCGACCCTTCACCCTGATTACAAAAGGAATTCACATGAATCGGATCTCTGGGCTGCTTGCGTCTCTCATTCTGGTGGCTGGCTTGGCCGCTCAACCGGCGCAAGCTGGCCTGTTGTTGGATCTGAACACGGGCGGCACGGCCAACCCCTGCGGCATTTGCGGCACGGGCACGACCTTTGGTTGGTCGTTCCGGGTCATCAATGCAGTCAGCATCAACCAGCTCGGCTTGTGGGATGCCGGCGCCAATGGGCTGGGGGTGGCTAGTGCAGACGTGGGCCTGTGGGACGCCAACGGCAGTTTGCTCGCCAGCGCCACCGTCACCGATGCGAGCCATCAGGTGGCATCGGCCAGCACCGACGGTGAGTGGCTGTTCGAAGACATCAACGACCTGATGCTGCTGCCTGGCAGCTATGTGATTGGCTCGGTGTTCCGGAATGCGGCACCCTTGGCGCAAGTGTTTTCGCCCTACGTCACGGTTGCCGACATTGCCTTGACGGGCGGGGCTCAAGGCAACTTGAGTGCTGGCCTGTCCTTTCCCGGGCAGTCCTTCACCGACCCGATCTTCGGTCCGACGATGCGGCAGGCAGCAGGTGTGCCCGAGCCCACCGGCCTGGCACTTGCCAGCCTGGGTCTGGTGCTGATGGTCACACGCCGCCGCCAGACTGCAGCCGCTGCCACGGCCTGATCCTCATCCGGCGGCGGGGTCCACAAAGCGCACACCGCGCTGCTGAGCACGCAGGCGCGGATCGAACGAGACCACGCTCACCGGCTGGCCGTTCAGCGCTTCGAAGCAGCGCGCCAGGGTCTCGTCTTCCAGGCGCTGCATGGCCTCGTGGGTGTAGAAGGTGAGGTGCGGCCACAGCAGCACGTTGTCCATGGCGTACAGCGCCGACAGCGGGTGGCCTTGGCGCTGCAGCGGCTCCTGGCCGTAGACGTCAAGTGCCGCACCGGCGATGTGGCCAGCTTGCAATGCAGCCAGCAACGCGGCCTCAACAACGATGTCGCCGCGCGCCACGTTCACCAGGAAGGCCGTGGGTTTCATTTGGCCGAGTTGCGCCGCCCCGATCAGGTGGCGGGTCTGCTCGTTCAGCACGCAATGGATGGAGACGAAGTCACTATGCGCCAGCATGGCGCCCAGGTCGTCGCAGCGCTGCACGGCCAGGCCCGGCGGCACATGCGCCCAACACGGGTCGTGCGCCAGCACGCGCATGCGAAAAGCCGCTGCCATGCGCGCCACGCTGCAGCCGATGTGGCCCATGCCGATCAGGCCCAGCGTCTTGCCGGCCAGGTCATGGCCCAGCCAGGCCGGCTCGGGCCAGACCCAGCCGTGGGTCTGCATGGCCGCTTGCAGCGGCTTCATGCGCCTGGCCAGCGACATCATCAGGAAGAAGGCGCCCTCGGCCACCGTCTCTTCGGCATAACGCGGAACATTCACGACCGGGATGCGGCGCGCGCGTGCCGCCGCGATGTCGATGGCGTCGATACCCACACCGTACTTGATGATGGCCTTCAGGCGCGTGGCTGAGGTGATGACGCGCGCCGTGATGCGCGTGTAGCACATCAGCAGCAGATCGGCGTCGGCCACCTCGTGCGCCAGCACATCCTCGGCCACTCCGTCCGGCAACAGCACCAGCCGCGCTCCTGCGGCGCGCAATTCGGCATCGACGCGCGGCAGGCGCAACTCGGCATCGGTGCGAACGATTTTCCATTCCTTCGACATGCGCAAATTGGAAGCGTGACTTCGCATATTGTCAACAATCGGCAAACTACCATTGACAGGTGGATCGCCGCGCCGATAGATTGCGGGCACAGCCGGGATGGCGCGCCCATCATCGGGTTGTCATGCTGGCCAGACACACTGGCGCGCTCTAAGCTGCACACCTGCTTGCCCGTCCCCAAGCCCATCATCAGGAGCCCCACATGCAATTCAAAAGTCTGACCGCCAGCGTGACTGGCGCTGCCATCTTGTCCAGCCTGTTATTCACCGGCGCCGCGCTGGCCCAAAAGACTACCTTGCTGGTCTATACCGCGCTCGAGACCGACCAGCTCAAGGCCTATCAAGAGGGCTTCAACAAGGTCGAGCCCAACATCGAGCTGAAGTGGGTGCGCGATTCAACCGGCGTGATCACCGCC
>JAYUPO010000365.1:0-8571 GCA_043760085.1 Burkholderiales bacterium | reverse complement strand
CGCAGCAAGCTGCACGTGGCATACACGAGGCGCCCGCCCGGCTTGAGCAGCCGCGCCGCGCTGGCCAGGATGGCGCGCTGCTTGTCTTGCAGCTCAACGATCGAGCCGGGGGTCTGGCGCCATTTCAGGTCCGGGTTACGCCGCAAAGTGCCCAACCCGGAACACGGCGCGTCGATCAGCACACGATCGATCTTGCCGGCCAGGCGCTTGATGCGGTCGTCGCGCTCATGGGCGATTTGCACTGCATAGACATTGCTCAGCCCGCTGCGCGCCAGGCGCGGCTTGAGTGCGGCCAGGCGGTGGCCCGAGGTGTCGAAGGCATACAAACGCCCGGTGTTGCGCATGGCCGCGCCGATGGCCAGGGTTTTGCCGCCGGCACCGGCGCAGAAGTCCACCACCATTTCGCCGCGGCGTGCATCGAGCAACAGAGCCAGCAGTTGGCTGCCTTCGTCCTGAACTTCAAAGTCGCCTTGCTTGAACGCCGGCAGCAGTTGCAAGGCTGGCTTGTCGGCCAGGCGCAGGCCCCAGGGGGAATACGGCGTGGGCGCGGCGGAAATGCCCAGCTCAGCCAACGCGGCCTGCACGGCTTCGCGCTTGGCCTTGAGCACGTTGACCCGCAAATCGAGCGCCGCGGGCCGGTTCAACGCCTGCACGGCGGGCCAGAAATCTTCCGCCCCGAACTGTTCAAGCAACTGCCCTGACAACCAATCGGGCAGGTTGTGGCGCAGCTTGTCAGGCAGCCCCGCGGCCTCTGCCTTGCGCGCGCGCTCGAGCCAGGCCCGCTCTTCATCGCTCATGCCGCTGTGCAGGAAGTGGTGCGCGCCTTGCCAACCCAGAATCGCCAGCCGGCGAAACGGCGGCGCTGCCCCACCCGCTGCCAGATGCTGGTAGCGCAAGCGTTCGCGCAGCACCTGGTAGGTGGTCTCGGCCAGCGTGTGGCGTTCGCGCTGACCCAGCTCTTTGTGCGCCCGCAGGAACGACGACACCAGGCTGTCAGCCGGCGCATCAAAGCGCAGCACGCGCTCGAGCAACTGCGCGCTCAGGTCTAGCAAAGCATTCGGATGCATGGTCTACAGAACCTGTTGCGGCTCGCCTTCGGTGTGAAAAACACGCCCGGCCGCAACGCGAAGTTGGCCCAGCACGAACCAGCGCACGGCGCGCGGGTAGATGAGGTGTTCGCGCTGCAGCACGCGCGCGGCCAGGGCGGCTTCATCGTCGCCGGCCAGCACGGGCACAGCGGCCTGGATGATGATCGGGCCATGGTCGAGTTCAGCCGTCACGAAATGCACCGTGGCGCCGGCCACCTTGCAGCCGGCATCGAGCGCGCGTTGATGCGTGTGCAAGCCCGGGAACAGCGGCAGCAGTGACGGGTGGATGTTGAGCAACCGGCGCTCGAAGCGCTGCACGAAGGCCGCGCCCAGGATTCGCATGAAGCCGGCCAGCAGCACCAGGTCGGGCGCGAAGCTGGCCACCTGATCGGCCAACTCGGCATCGAAGGCCTCGCGCCGGGCGAAGGCGCGGTGGTCGACCAGCGCGGTGGCGATGCCGCGCTCGCGCGCCCAGGCCAGGCCTGATGCACCGGCCCGGTTGCTCACCACCGCCACCACCTGCGCCGGCCATTGCTCGCTCGCACAGGCATTGACGATGGCTTCCATGTTGGAGCCGCGGCCGGAAATCAGGATGACGATGCGCTTCATGCAGTGAGGGACGGCGGGGCAGGGGCCAAGGCGGCGCGCAGTGTACGTCTGCCAAAATCGCCGGCTCCTCTCACGCCCGCACCGCACCCCATGCAACAGCGCGTTCTCTCCGGCATGCGCCCCACCGGCGCCCTGCACCTGGGCCACTACCACGGCGCCTTGAAGAACTGGGTGCGCCTGCAAGACCATCCGCAAGACATTTACGATTGCTACTACTTCGTGGCCGACTGGCATGCCCTGACCACGCACTACGAAGGCCGCGAGGTCATTGCGCAAAGCGTCTACGAGATGGTCACCGACTGGCTGGCCGCCGGCCTGGATCCCGAACGCAGCACCATCTTCCGCCAAAGCCGTCTGCCCGAACATGCCGAGCTGTTCACCCTGCTGGCCATGGGCACGCCGCTGGGTTGGCTGGAGCGCGTGCCGACCTACAAGGACCAGATGGACAAGCTGAAGGACCGCGACCTGGCGACCTATGGCTTCCTCGGTTATCCGCTGCTGCAAGCGGCCGACATCCTGATGTACAAGGCCGCCTTCGTGCCCGTGGGCGAAGACCAGTCTTCGCATGTGGAACTGACGCGCGAAACCGCGCGCCGCTTCAACCACCTGTATGGCCGGCCGCCTGATTTCGACGCGCGCGTGGCCGCGGCATTGGCCCGGCTGAGCAAGGACGATGCGCGCTACCTTGAAAAGCAACGGCGCACCTTCGGCGAAGCAGGCACCCCGGAGGCCCTGGCCAAGGGTGAAGCCCTCATCCAGCGTGCCGTGCAAGCCGCCACCCTGGCGCGCGAAGACGCCGAATTGCTGCACGGCCACCTGCGCGGCAGCGGCCAGGCGATCCTCGTCGAGCCGCAAGCCCTGCACACCGAAGTGACCAAGCTGCCGGGGCTGGATGGCGCCAAGATGAGCAAGAGCTATGGCAACGCCATCGCCATGCGCGAGGCGCCGGCCGAGGTGGAACGCAAGATCAGGCGCATGCCCACCGACCCGCAGCGCGTGCGCCGCACCGACGCCGGCAACCCCGAGCGCTGCCCGGTGTGGCAGTTCCATCAGGTGTACAGCGACGCGCCCACACGCGAGTGGGTGGTGGCCGGCTGCACCACAGCGGGCATTGGCTGCCTGGAATGCAAGCAACCGGTGATCGACGCCATCCTGCGCGAGCAGGCGCCCTGGCGCGAACGCGCAGCGGCGTACACCAGCCAGCCCCACCGGGTGATCGAGATCCTGGAAGCCGGCACCGAGCGTGCGCGCAAGGTGGCGCGCCAAACCATGGGCGAAGTGCGTGCAGCCATGGGGCTGGGCGGCTGAGGTCTATCGTTAACCACTCCCACCCGACCCACCCAACCCACCCGACCCACCAGGCCAGCATGGCCGGCATCCACATCACCGACATTGAAAGCGCCATCAACTGGTGGCGCGCGCGTTCGCCCTCGCCCGACGGCATCAGTGCCTGTGCCGAAGTGCGCGCGCTGGCCACGGTGTACGGCCTGATGGTCTACCACCGCGAAGTGGAGTGCGACGAAGCCAGCATGCCCAAGGCCGCCGGCGCCGCGTGGTTGCAGTGGTACGCCAGCACGCCCGACGCGCCGTGCATCGCCATCTGCTCCACCAGCCAGGGCGACGCTGAATGCAAGGGCTGCGGGCGCAGCTTCGACGAAGTGAAACAGTGGCAGGTCTACACGCCCGGGCAAAAGCGCCAGGTCTGGCGGCGCATCACCTTGTAGGCCACGGCCTGGCGCTTTAACCGCTATCTTGAGCGGGCCGATCTGGCCGGCAACGGCACGCCGGCCACCCCCGCGCCGCCGGCCGCGCCGCGGGGATGACGGCTGCCGCAAGCTGGCACAGCGCGCGGCGCATCGCCGCCCTGGCCTGGCCGGTGCTCATCGGTCAATTGGCGGTGGTGGCCTTCACCACCATCGACACCCTGCTGCTGGCGCACCACTCGGCGCTCGACCTGGCCGCGTTGGCCATCGGCCAGGTGGCCTATCTCACCGTGTTCATCGGCTTCATGGGCGTGGTGCTGGCCATCGGGCCCATCGTCGGCCAGCACTTCGGCGCGCGCCGGCTGGTGCAGGCCGGCCGCCAGTTGCACCAGACCGTGTGGCTCACACTGGGGCTGTCAGTGGTGGGCAGCGCCCTGCTGTTGGCACCGGGCGTCTTCCTGGGCCTGTTCCAGATTCCGCTGGACGTGCAAGGCAAAGTCCACACCTACTTGCTGATGCTGGCCTTTTCGTTGCCCGCCTCGCTGCTGTTCACCACCTCTCGCGGCTTCAACAACGCCATCTCCAGGCCCAAGGCGGTGATGGTGCTGCAGGTGTGCGCCCTGGCGCTGAAGGTGCCGTTGTCGGCGCTATTGATCTTCGGCGCACCCGCGGCCCACGTGCCCAGCCTGGGTGTGGCCGGCGCCGGGCTGGCCACGTGCCTGTGCATGTGGGCGCAGGCCCTGGCCGCGGCCTGGTTGTTGCGCCGCGACCCCTACTACCAACCGTTCGAACTGTGGGGCCGAGGCCTGCACCGGCCCGACCGTGCGGCGTTGCTCAACCAGCTCAGGCTGGGCGTTCCGATGGGCTTGTCGATCCTGATCGAGGTCACCGGCTTCGCCTTTATGTCGTTGTTCATTGCCCGCCTGGGCACCACGGCGCTGGCCGGTCACCAGATTGCGGTGAACCTGGTGTCGATGATGTTCATGCTGCCGCTGGCCGTGGGCAGCGCCACCGGCACGCTGGCCGCACAGCGCATCGGCGCGCAAGACGCGCCCGATGCGCGGCGCGTGGCCTGGCATGGCGTGCAGTTGGCCGCCGCGCTGGCCGCGCTGCTGGGGCTGGCCGTGTACCTGGGCCGCGAGCAGGTGGTGCGCTGGTACACGCCCGACGCCGCGGTGGCCGCAGCCTGCCTGCCGCTGCTGGCCTGGCTGCCGCTGTTCCACTTGGTTGATGCGGCGCAGACGGTGGCCACCTTCGTGCTGCGCGCTTACCGCGTGGCCACCTTGCCGATGTTTGTGTTTGCCGGTTCGTTATGGGGCGTGGGCCTGGGCGGTGGCTACGTGTTGGCGTTTGATGTGTGGGGCCTGACCCCACCCGCCCTGCGCGGCGCGCCCGGCTACTGGGTGGCCTCAACCTTGGGCCTGTTGTTGGCCGCCGCAGTGTTGATGGCGGTGTTGGCGGCGGTGTTGCGGGGTCAATCCGACAGCAACGTCAGGCCGGCAGCGTGACCACGAAGCAACTGCCGCCGCCCTCGCGCGGCGCGCAACGCACCTGGCCGCCGTGCTGCTGCGCAATCTGGCGCACCAGGGCCAGGCCCAGGCCAACGCCGCCTTCGCGTTCGGCATGGCCGGGCTGGCGGAAGAAGGGCTCGAAGATGCGCTCGCGCAGCTCGGGCGCCACGCCGCCGCCACGGTCGCACACGCTGATCACGGCCTCGTTGCCTTGATTGCCCTGATCGCCCCGCCTGCTGGCCACCTCGATGCTGAATTCACCGCCGCCATAGCGCTGCGCGTTTTCGAGCAGGTTGCGCACCAGGCGGCGCAGCAGCCGCTCATCCCCCAGCACGGTGACGGTGGTGCCCTGCGCCTGCGCTTCGAAGCGCGCCGCTTCTTCGGCCGCCAGGGCCAGCAGCTCGACGCTTTCCTTGCGCTCCACGCGGCCCACGGCGTCAAGCCGGCTGAGCATCAGCACTTCTTCGACCAGGGCGTCGAGTTCGGCGATGTTGGTGTGGATTTCCTGCTGCAGCCGGGCATGCTGCGCCGCGGGGGCTTCGTCCAGCAGCGACACCGCCATCTTCAGCCGCGCCAGCGGCGAGCGCAACTCATGGCTGCTGTTGGCCAGCAGCGTCTTGTGTGTGGCCAATAACGCCTCGATGCGTGCGGCAGCGCGGTTGAAGCTCACCGCCAACGCCGCCACTTCATCATTGCCCTGCTCATCCACCCGGCGCTGCAGTTGGCCGTCGCCCAGCGCTTCAACGCCCTGCTTCAAGGCTTCAAGCCGGCGCGTCAGGCGGCGCACCACCGGCCAGGCGCCGGCGGCCACGGCCAGGAACAGCACCACCAGCAGCAGCACCAGGCCGCGCCCTTCGGGCCACATGGCACGCAGCAGTGGGCCGCGCCACCATTCGATGGCGGGCCGGCCATCCGGGCCGTCCAAGCCTGGGGGCTCACGTCGCACACCAGGGCCGCCGAGGCCGCCAGAGCCGTCAAGCCGCGGGCGCGGGCCTGGCCGCATCAACCACAGCGTGCGGCCATCATCGAGGCGGATGGCGCTGATGCGCCGGTTCGGGCCCTCGGCCTCGCGCCGGGTGAAGGACTCTGACACACCGATGCGCTGCCCGTTAACGTCGTCAAGCGCCATGGGCAGGCGCAGGCGCAACGACCACTCCTGCAGCGCGCGCGCCTGGTCTTCATTGGCCGCTTCACCGCCTGGTAAAGAGCGCTGCAGCAACTCGCCCCATGCCGCAGCGCGCTCTTGCGCGCCGTTGCTGCTGCGCTCGCGTTCCTGCTCGACATGCTGTTGCCACAGCAGCCCCGACACCAGCGCAAACAGCGCCAGCGCGGCCACCACGGTGAGGTAGATGCGCAGGTACAGCGAACGCACGCCGCTGCCTGGTTCAGCTCAAGGCTTGGCCGCTGGGGGCAGCGCCACCTTCAGCGCCGTCTTGCTTCTTGGCGAACAGGTAACCCGCGCCGCGCACGGTGAGCACACGCTGCGGTGACTTTGGGTCGTCTTCGATCACAGCGCGGATGCGCGAGATGTGCACGTCGATGCTGCGGTCGAACGCATCCAGCGGGTGGCCCTTGAGCGAATCCATGATCTGGTCGCGGCTGAGCACACGCCCCGGGCTGCGTGCCAGCACCACCAGCAAATCAAACTGATGGCTGGTCAGCTCGCAGGGCTGGCCGCCCAGCCGCGCCTGGTGCGCGCCCAGGTCGATTTCCAGGCGGCCGAAGCGCAGCACCTCGTCGCTGCCGGTTTCGGGCGCGGCACGCCGCAGCAGGGCTTTGACGCGCGCCAGCAGCTCGCGCGGCTCGAACGGTTTGGGCAGGTAATCGTCAGCCCCGAGTTCGAGGCCGACGATGCGGTCCAGCGGCTCGCCGCGCGCGGTGAGCATGAGCAGCGGCAGCCGGCGCGTGCGCCCATCGGCGCGCAGCTCGCGGGTGAATTCCAGGCCGTCGCCGTCGGGCAGCATCAGGTCGAGCAGCAGCGCGTCATAGCTGAGCAGGCGCAACTGCGCGCGCCCCTCGGCCAGGGTGGGCGCCACATCCACCTCATGGCCATGGCTGCGCAGGTAGTCGCCCACCATGCCCGTTAGGCGGGCATCGTCGTCGATCAGCAGCAGCCGTTTGGCCATAGGTGAATCGACCTCAGCCGCGCTTGTCCATCTGGCCGCGCTCGCGCATGTGGCGCTGCATCATCTCCTGCCGCTTGGCCAGGCCTTCAGCCAACTGGCGGCGCTGGTCGGGGGTGAGCACGCGGCTGGTTTCAAGCATGGCCTGCATCATGCGCTTGCTGGCCTGGTCGTGCCGGGCCAGCATTTGCTGGCGCAGCGCCTCGGCGGCGTTGGCATCCACGTTGGGCTGCGTGAACACGTTCAGCGCTTGCAGGTGCAGCGCGCGGCCGGCTTCACGCTGAGCGCTCAGGTCGGTCTTGGCGGCTTGCATGATCTGCTTGATCTGCACGCGCTGTTCGGGCGTGGCGTTCACGTGGTCGAGCATGCGCTCACTCATGTGCATGCCGCCCATGCCGCCCATGCCGCCGTGGCCATGCCGACCTTCGGCCTGGGCCAGGGTGGCGGTGCCGCCGGCCAATGCCACCAACAGGGTGGCCACAACCCATTGAATCGACTTGCCTTGCAGTTTCATGATGGTTCCGACAGTGCAGTGGATGAAGGCTTGCACGATGCCGCCGCAGCGTAACGCGGGCTTGCGCCAGGGGTAAAGTTCTGTGAACGCGGCGCGCCGCTTGATTGGCGCGCGTGATTGTGCCGCCGGGCCGCAGCAACCAATGAGGAAGGATCGACAGCATGACCGGAACTGGTTCTGACGGCCTGCCCGCGCGTGCCATGAAGCTTGCCACCTGAAAGAGGCGAGCGTGTCTCGGGGCATCCCGGGTGATCCCAGGCGGCTCGCGAGGTCCTTGCGAATCAAGGGCTTGAGCTGAGAAGTCGTCCCGGAGCGTCCCGCGCCGATCCGCTCAACCTCGATCAGTTGGGGGTACTGTTGGGGGTACGGGAGGTCGACCCATCCCGTACCCCCAACAGTACCGCCACCAAACTCAGTGCAAGCTTGTCGCCGCAAATGCTCACTGCTCTGAAGATCAAGACCGCGAAGCCCGCCGAGCGCGTCTACAAGATCGCCGACGGCGGTGGCCTGTTCCTTCTCGTTCAACCGAACGGCTCGAAGCTGTGGCGCTACAAGTTCCGGCTGCAAGGCGTCGAGGGCTTGCAGGCGCTGGGCGCCTTTCCGCAGGTCGGCCTGGCCGAGGCGCGAGCGGCGCATGCGGCATCGAGGCAGCTCGTCGCCAGCGGCGTCAACCCGGTGCAGGCGCGGCGCTCCGAACGCGAGTCGAAGGCGCTTGCCACCATGCATCGCGACACCTGATCAGCAAGAATGTTCAGCCCTCAAAGGTAGAGTGTCAACCCATGAGACTAACGCATGAGAAGCTATGCCGATCCAAACAGGAGATCGACCATGGCACAGAACAAGGTTCAGTACCAGCGCGGGCTGTCCGTGCTGGAGTTCTTCGATGGTTACGGCACGCCCGAGCGCTGCGAGGCAGCGGTGAGGTGTGCTGGGCAACCTCAAGACGTCCTTGTCGGGCACGTACCATGCCTTCGGATTCAAGAAGTACGCGCATCGCTACCTTGGACAGGTGCAGTACCTGTT
>JAYUPO010000364.1:0-3317 GCA_043760085.1 Burkholderiales bacterium | reverse complement strand
GCCGGTGGCCACGACGATCTGTTTGCCCTGCAAGAGTTGCTCGCCCACGCTGATCTCGTAGCCCCCTTCCAGCGCGCGCGCAAAGGCACCGCGGCCGTGAAAGAAGCTGACCTTGTTCTTCTTGAACAGGTAGAGGATGCCGTCGTTGTTCTGCTTCACCACCGCATCCTTGCGCGCCACCATCTTGGCCACATCCATGCTCAAGTCTTTGAGGCCGATGCCATGCACGGCGAAGTGCTTGCCGGCATGCTCATAGTTCTCGCTGGATTGCAGCAGCGCCTTGCTCGGGATGCAGCCCACGTTGGTGCAGGTGCCACCGGGCGCGGGGCCGCCCTGCTCGTTCTTCCACTCGTCGATGCAGGCGACGTTGAAGCCAAGCTGCGCGGCGCGAATGGCGGCGATGTAGCCGCCGGGGCCGGCGCCGATGACGATCACGTCAAACGTTAATGTGCTCATGACGCCAGGCCTCAGATGTCGAACAACAACCGCGCCGGGTCTTCCAGCGCTTCCTTCATGGCCACCAGGCCGAGCACGGCTTCGCGCCCGTCGATCACGCGGTGGTCGTAGCTCATGGCCAGGTAGTTGATGGGTCGCACCACGACCACGCCGTTTTCCACCACGGCACGGTCCTTGGTGGCGTGCACGCCCAGGATGGCGCTTTGCGGCGGGTTGATGATGGGTGTGGACAGCATCGAGCCGAAGACACCGCCATTGCTGATGGAGAAGGTGCCGCCCGACAGCTCGTCGATCGACAGCTTGCCGTCGGCGGCCTTCTTGCCGTATTCGGCGATCTTCTTTTCGATGTCGGCAAAGCTCATCTGGTCGGCATTGCGCAAGATGGGCACGACCAGCCCGCGCGGCGAACCCACCGCGATGCCGATGTCGAAGAAGCCGTGGTAGACGATGTCGTTGCCATCGACGCTGGCGTTGAGCACCGGGTACTTCTTCAGCGCCGCCACCGCGGCCTTGACGAAGAAGCTCATGAAGCCGATCTTCACGCCGTGCTCTTTCTCGAATTTCTCTTGAAAGCGCTTGCGCATTTCCATCACCGGCGCCATGTTCACTTCATTGAACGTGGTCAGGATAGCGTTGGTGGCCTGGCTTTGCAGCAGCCGCTCGGCGATGCGCGCGCGCAGCCGGCTCATGGGCACGCGCTGCTCCGGGCGGTCGCCCAGGTGGGCGGTGGCAGGTGCGGCCACGCTGGGCAGCGGCCGCGCCACGGCCGGCGCGGCTGCAACGCCTGGCGCCGCGGGCCGGGGTGGCGTGGGAGCGGGCGCAGGCGCGGCCAGGGCACCCAACACGTCACCCTTGGTCACGCGGCCATCTTTGCCGGTGCCGGGCACGCTGCCCGCAGGCAGCTTGTTGTCGGCCATCAGCTTGGCCGCGGCGGGCATGGCCGCGGCGCTGGCAGGGGCTGCCTTGGCGGGCGCCGCCACGGCCGCGGCAGGGGCTGCCACGGGTGCTGCGGCGCTGGCCACGCCTTCGGTGTCGATGCGCGCAATGAGCTGCTCGGCCACCACCGTGGCGCCGTCAGCTTGCACGATCTCGACCAGCACGCCGGCCGAAGGCGCCGGCACTTCGAGCACGACCTTGTCGGTCTCGACATCGATCAGGATTTCATCAACCGCCACGGCGTCACCGGGCTTCTTCTTCCATTGCAGCAAGGTGGCCTCGGCCACCGATTCAGAAAGCTGCGGCACTTTGACTTCAATGATGGCCATGTTCACTCTCAAAAATTCAAATCAATTGAAACGTTAGCTTCGATCGGGCGCAAACACCGCGAGTTGACCGGCCGCCAGGTCCGGTCTAACGAGCGAAGCGGAGGCGGCGCGCCAGCGTCCGCCATCGCTCTACTTGTTCAGCAAATAGCCCTTGAGCTTGCCGAAGGCCTGGTCGAGCAAGACCTTCTGCTGTTCCAGGTGCAGGTGCGAATAGCCCACCGCGGGCGAGGCTGACGCCGCGCGCCCGGCGTAGCCGAGCTTCTGCCCTTCAAGCATGTTTTCGTGGATGGTGTGCTGCACATAGAACCACGCGCCCTGGTTCTGCGGCTCGTCCTGGCACCACACGATGTCGCTGGCATTCGGGAAGCGCTTCATCTCAGTCGAGAAGGCCTTGTGCGGGAACGGGTAGAGCTGCTCGATGCGAATGATGGCCACGTCCCAGGCCTTCTTCTCGTCGCGCTTCTTGATCAGGTCGTAGGCCACCTTGCCCGAGCAGGCGATGACACGCTTGACCTGGTCGCCTTCCACTTCGCTGCGCGAGGGGCCAATCACGGTCTTGAACTCGCCCTTGGTGAATTCGGTCAGCGGCGAGGTGGCGTCCTTGGCGCGCAGCAGCGACTTGGGCGTGAGGATGATCAGCGGCTTGCGGAACGGCCGCACCATCTGGCGGCGCAGCAGGTGGAAGATCTGGCTGGCCGAGGTGGGCTGGCAAATCTGCATGTTGCTGTCGGCGGCGAGCTGCATGAAACGTTCGAGACGAGCCGATGAATGTTCCGGCCCCTGCCCTTCGTAGCCGTGCGGCAGCATCAGCGTCAGGCCGTTGGCACGGCCCCACTTCACTTCACCCGAGGCGATGAACTGGTCGATCACCACCTGCGCACCGTTCACGAAGTCGCCGAACTGCGCTTCCCAAATGACCAGCGTATTGGGCTCGGCCGAGGCATAGCCGTATTCGAAACCAAGCACCGCTTCTTCGGACAGGATGGAGTCGATGACGACGAACGGCGCCTGGTTCTCGGCCACGTTTTGCAGCGGCACATAGGTGCCCACGTCCCACTTCTCGCGGTTCTGGTCGTGCAGCACCGCATGGCGGTGCACAAAGGTGCCGCGGCCGCAGTCTTCGCCCGACAAGCGCACCGCATAACCGCTGGCTACAAGCGACGCATAGGCCAGCGTCTCGCCCATGCCCCAATCGACATTGATGTCGCCGCGGCCCATGGCGGCGCGGTCGGCAATCACCTTTTCAACCAGCGGGTGCAGCTTGAAGGTGCCGGGGATGGTGGTGATGCGTTCGCACAGGCGCCGCACTTCGGCCAGCGGCAAGGCGGTGTCGGACGCATCGGTCCATTTGCGGCCCAGGAAGGGCGCCCAGTCGACCGCGTACTTGCTCTTGAAGTTGGTGAGCACCGGGTCCACCGTGTGCTTGCCGGCGTCCATGGCGGCGCGGAAGTCCTTCACCATCTGGTCCGGCCCTTCGGCCGGCAGCACGCCTTGCGCCACCAGTTTCTCGCCATACAAGCGCCGCGTGCCGGGGTGCTGCGCGATCTTCTTGTACATCAGCGGCTGCGTCAGGCTGGGCGTGTCCTGCTCGTTGTG
>JAYUPO010000363.1:0-8605 GCA_043760085.1 Burkholderiales bacterium | reverse complement strand
ACGTGGATGAAAACGGCGGCGCCACGAAACAGGTGCAGGAGCTGCGCAACCTCTACGACCGCGAGAAGGTCGACGCCGTGGTGGGCTACGTGGGTTCGGGCGACTGCCTGGCCGTGGCGCCGGCGGCCGAGGAGTTGAAGAAATTGCTGGTGCTGATGGACTGCGGCACACCACGCATCTTTGAAGAAAGCAGCCCCAAGTACGTGTTTCGTACCGCCTCGCACGCGGCCATGGACAACGTGTCGCTGGCGCGCTACCTGAAGGCGCGCAACATCAAGGCCGACACCTTCAACCTGATCAATCAAGACTACGCCTGGGGCCAGGATTCGCGCGCCGACTTTTTGGCCAGCATGAAGCAGTTGCTGCCCGCGGCCACGATGGGTGCCGACCTGCTGCCCAAGTTTGGCGCCGGCCAATACGGCACCGAGATTTCCGCCCTGGCCGCCAAGCCAGCCTCGCTCACCTATTCCAGCCTGTGGGGCGGCGACTTGCAGGCCTTCATCCTGCAAGCCAGCGGCCGCGGCCTGTTCAAGGACACCACGCTGGTGCTCAGCGCCGGCGACCATGTGCTGCCGGGCCTGCTCGACAAAGTGCCCGACGGCACCGTGCTCGGCGCCCGCGGCGCCTACGGCATCTTGTCAGCCAAGAGCCCGCTGAACGACTGGTTCCAGGGCGAGTACCAAAAGATGCACGGCGTGCAGCCGGTGCAAGCCGGCTACCGCGTCACGCAATCGTTCCTGGGCGTGAAGCTGGCGGTTGAAAAGGCCATGGCCGCCAACGGCGGCAAGAAGCCCTCGGCCGAACAAATCAGTGAAGCACTGCGCGGCTCAAGCTGGAACACCCCCGCCGGCATGGTGCGCATGGCGCTGGGTGGCGGCCAGCAGGCGATTCAAGACACCGCCATCGGCCGCACCAAGTACGACGCCGCTGCCAAGCGCGTGCTGGCCGTCGATGTGCAGACCTTCAAGGCCGAGTGCGTGAACCCGCCGGCCAACATGAAGAGCCTGGACTGGATCAACGCCGGCTTTCCTGGCGCCAAATGTGAATGAAATGACCCCCCCTACGCGCTTCGCGCGCCCCCCAGGGGGCAACGCCAGCGGCCCGGCAGAGCCGGTTCCGCGGCGTTCGCTTGATCCCCGATCTTTCATATACCACGGGCAGCTCGAAGTGCAGTGGAGCGACTGAGATGAACGTTTGACATGAGGCACGTGGCATGACGCTGGCCAGCACGATCCTGATCGACGCCATCACCTATGCGTCGTGGCTGTTCATCGTCTCGCTTGGCCTGACGCTGGTGTTCGGCGTGCTGAAGATCCTCAACATCGCCCACGGCAGCGTCTATGCCCTGGGCGCCTATGCCGCGGCCAGCCTGGTGGCGCTGGCCGCCTCACTCGGTTTTGCCCCGGGCTTTTCGTTGGTGGCCATGTTGCTGGCCGCCGCCGCGGTGGCGGTGGTGGTCGGGCCCTTGCTCGAACGCGGCCTGCTGGCGCGTTTTTACGGGCGCGATGAAGTCGTGCTGCTGCTGGTGACCTACGCCTTGTTCCTGATGCTGGAAGACGTGACCAAACTGGCCTGGGGCGTCAACCCTTATTTTGTGCCCGCGCCCTACCAGATGCTGGGCAACTTCCTGCTGCCCGGAGGCATGCGCGTGGGCGGCTATGACCTGCTGCTGGTGGCGCTGGCCGTGCTGTGCGGCGTGTGCACCTGGTACGGCCTGAACCGCACGCGCAGCGGCAAGATCGTGCTGGCCGTGATTCATAACCCCGAGATGAGTGCGAGCATGGGCGTGAACGTGCAGCACGTGTACGCCAAGGCCTTCACCATCGGCGTCTTCCTGGCTGCGCTGGGCGGGGCCTTCACCTCGCCGATGATTTCGGTGCAGCCGGGGCTTTCCGTCAGCGTCATCGTCGTCAGCTTTGCGGTGGTGATCATCGGCGGGCTGGGCAGCATCGAGGGGGCGGCCATCGGCGCGCTGGTGGTGGGGCTGGCGCGCGCGGCCTCGGTGCACCTGATGCCGCAGATCGAGCTGTTCAGCATCTACCTGGTGATGGCCGGCGTGCTGATCTTCCGCCCCGAGGGGCTGTTCCAGAGCGTCAAGGCCAGGTTGATCTGATGCTTCGTTCTCTGGCTGTGGCCGGCCTCGTGGCCCTGGGCTTGATTGCCGCCGGCGCCCTGGCGCCGAAGTGGCTGCTGTTCCTGACCACCATGGCGGCCTCGCGCGGCCTGGCGGTGCTGGGCATCTTCGTGCTCATGCGCGGCGGCGGCGCCAGCTTCGGCCAAGGCATGTTCTACGCCATTGGCGCCTACGTGGCTGCGCTGTCGCCTCAAGCCTTTGGTTTGCACGATGCGGCCTTGCGCGCACTGCTCGGCATGCTGGCGGCGGGCTTGGTGGCCGCGGTGTTTGCGCCGCTGCTGGCGCGCTACCGCGGCATCTTCTTTGCGATGCTGACGCTGGCGTTGTCGATGGTCCTGTTCGGCCTGCTGTCCAAGACCTCGGCGCTGGGCGGCAGCGACGGCATCACCATCGCCAAGCCCACGCTGCTGGGCGCGGCATTGGCGCCGCAGCACAGCGATTGGCTGCTGTTCAGCATGACCGTGGTGCTGGGCGTGGCCGCGGCCTGGGCCGTGAGCGTGTACAACGCCTCGCAGGCCGGGCTGCTGGCCCAGGCGGTGCGCGGCAATTCGCTGCGGGTGGAATACCTGGGCGCATCGGCCCGCGCCTCGCTGGCCACCAGCTTCATCTTGTGCGGCCTGCTCGGCGGCCTGGGCGGGGCCATCACGGCGCTGGTGCTGGGCCATGTGGAACCCAATTTCTCTGACTGGACGACCTCGGGCGAATTCGTTTTCGTCGCCGTGCTCGCCGGCCACCACAGCGTGGCCGCGGTGTTCGTGGCCTCGCTGGTGCTGGAAGTGGTGCGCTCGTTTTCCAACCTCTACTTCCCCAACACCTGGCAGTTGGCGCTGGGCACATTCCTGTTGCTGGTGATCCTGTTCCGGCCTGACGGCATTGGCTCGCTGTGGGCGCGGCCCAAGCGCACACCGAAGAACCAGCCATGAGCGTTCCTTTGCTTCGCGCCCGCGGCCTGAACAAGCGCTTTGGCGCCGTGGTGGCGGCCGAAAGCATCGACATTGAAGTGCCCGCGGGCCAGCGGCTTTCGGTCATCGGCAGCAACGGTGCGGGCAAGACCACCTTCATCAACATGGTCACCGGCTACCTGAAACCCGATTCGGGCCAGATTGAACTCGAAGGCCAAGACATCACCGCCCTGGGCCACCGCGAGATCGCGGCCATGGGCATCTGCCGCTCGTTCCAGATTCCGCAGTTGTGCCTGGAGTTAACCGTACAAAGCAACTTGCTGGTGGCGGTGGCCGCCGCGCAGGGTGCGCCGTCGCTGTGGCGGCCCGCGAACGGCGCCGCGCAGCGCGAGCGGGCTGAACAACTGATGCAGCGCTTTGGCCTGACGGATGACGCGCAGCGCCCGGTGGCCGAGTTGGCTGGCGGCGTGCGCAAGGTGCTGGACATTGCGCTGGCGCTGGCCCGCCGGCCCAAGCTGCTGCTGCTGGATGAGCCCACCTCGGGCGTGAGCGCTGATGAAAAATTCCCGGCCATGCGCCGCGTGATGGACGCGCTGGCGGGCGAGGCTGCTACCGTGGTGTTCATTGAACACGACATGGACATCGTGGCCGAGTTCTCGCAGCGCGTGCTGGCCTTCTACAGCGGCCGCGTCATCGCAGACGGCACGCCGGCCGAGGTGCTGGCCAATAACGAGGTGAAGCGTTACGTTACGGGTGGCGTCATCACATGACCACACCCTTGCTGGAAGTGAGAAACCTGGCCGCGCACATCCAGGCCATGCCCGCGCTGCGCGACCTGAGCCTGCATGTGAACGAAGGCGAAATGGTCAGCCTGGCCGGGCGCAACGGTGCGGGCAAGACCAGCTTCATGCGCGCCGTGATGGGCCACCTGAACGCGAGCGCCGGCCACATCCACTTTGCCGGCGCTGACCTGGCCACGCTGCCGCGCCACGGCCGCGCCGCGCTGGGCGTGGGCTACATGCCCGAAGACCGCGGCCTGGTGCCGCAACTCACGGTGGAAGAAAACATCCTGCTGCCGATCTGGGTCAGTGCCACGCTGAAGCAAGGCGAGCGCCTGGCACTGGCCTACAAACTGCTGCCTGAAGTGGAACAAATGCGCGAGCGCCGCGCGCTGCTGCTTTCAGGCGGGCAGCAAAAGCTGGTGGCGCTGGCGCGCGCGCTGGCCGTGGGCACGCGGCTGTTGCTGCTCGATGAACCCTTTGAAGGCGTGGCGCCGGCATTGGCGCAGCGCCTGGGTGAAGTGATCCATGCCTTGCAGGGCACCAGTCTGGCGGTGCTGATATCGCATTCCGATGCACAGCATGGCGCCTCGATGTTCGCGCGCCAGTACGTCATCGAGCGCGGCGCGAACGCCAAGGGCAGTGCATGAGCCTTTCGGCGCGGGCTGGCGCTCTGGTGGCACTGGCCGCCCTGCTGCTGGGCCTGTGCACACAGCCGGCCCGGGCTCACCCGCACTTTCACTTTGCCTACCAATTCGAGCCCGTGGTTCAAACCGATGGCTTGACCGGCCTGCGTGTGGTGTGGTGGGTGGATGCCGCGGCCAGTGCGCAGATCCGCCAGGCGGCTGACGTGAACCGCGACGGCCAGCTCGATGCCACGGAACTGGCCGCCTTTGCCCGCGGCAACGACCGGCTGATGCGCATGCAGCGCTACTTCATTTCGGCCCTGCCGGCCCAGCCTTTTGGCGCGGCCGAGCCGCTTGAATTCGAAGTGGCCGCGCCCTTGAGCGCCGAAGACCATGCCGAGCGCGGCATCCGCCTGAGTTTCGAACTGCGCTTTGCCGCGCCGCTGCGTGATGGCGCAGTGCGCATGCGCATGTTCGACCCGACCTGGAATGTTGCCCTCACCCCGCATGCCGCCGTGCTGCCGCAGCCCGGCTGCCAGGCGCTGCGGCAAGACGCCACCCTGGCCACCGTGGGCTGGGGTGAACAGCTTGTGGCGACCTTGCTCATTGAATGCCCGCCAGCGAACAGCGCCCGGCCGCTGGCGATGCTCACACCCCCAAGCCGGGCGCGCGACCAGGAGACGCAAGAATGAAAAGCACCACTGCATTGGCGGGCGCTGTGGCCAGCGCCTTGTTGATGGCCGCCACCGCGGCATCGGCACAGGCCTACGAGAGTTGCCACCGTTCGAAGTACGGCCCGAATGACCAACTCGGCGCTTTGAACACCATCACCGCGGCCAAGACGCTCGAAGCGTCGAAGCTGGTCAAGCGCGGCAAGGCCATCCGCATGGGCATCGAAACCAACAGCAAGACGCCCGCCTTCCCACCGCGCACCTTCTCGGTCACCATATTGACGCCAGGCCAGGAATACGGCCGCTCGCTGGGCGAAACCAAAACCAACTACAACGACGACATCATCATGGGCTGGGTGGGCATCGGCAGCCAGCTCGACGGGCTGGGCCACATCGGCATCGACGGCGTCTACTACAACTGCGTCAAGGGGGCCGACTTCGTCACCGCCGGCGGCTTGAAGAAATACGGCATCGAAACGGTGCCGGCCATCGCCACGCGCGGCGTCATCCTCGACATGGTGGGCTTGACCGGCAAGGACCCGGTGCCCGAGGGCACGGCCTTCAACCGCAAGGAAATCGATGCTGCCTTGGCACGCCAGGGCAACATGAAGATCGGCAGCGGCGACGTGGTGATCTTCTACACCGGCTGGACCAAGCTCATCGGCAAGGAAGACGCGCGCTACGGCGGCAGCGAGCCCGGCCTGGGCATCGATGGCGCCAAGTACCTGGCCTCGCTGGGCGTGGCCATGGTGGGCGCCGACACCTGGGGCCTGGAGGTGCTGCCGTTTGAAGACCCGAAGAAAGTCTTCCATGTGCACCAGATCCTGCTGGCCGAGAACGGCATCTTCATCCTTGAAAACGTGGTGGCCGAAGAAGCCGTGAAAGACCGCGTCTATGAAGGCCTGTTCACGCTGGGCCCGTCGCGCGTGACGGGTGCGGTGCAGGCCATCATCAACCCGATCTTCCTGTATTGAACGGCGCCAGGCTGGCTGCGCACGCGCGGCTAGGTCAAGCCATGGGTTAACCGTGTGGCCGCGCTATCGTGCGGCCGCACCACTTCAGGAGCACGGTCATGAAAGTCGCCTTCTTCGGCACCGGCCTCATGGGCACGGGCTTTGTACGCCGCCTGCGCGCCAATGGCCACGAGGTGAACACCTGGAACCGCAGCCCGGCCAAGGCACGCGCGCTGCAAGAGCATGGCGCCAAGGCCTTTGAAGATGCCGCCGCCGCGCTGGCGGGCGCCGAGCGCATCCACCTGTCGCTGGCCGATGACGCCTCGGTTGATGCCGTGTTGGAGCCCCTGGCCGCGCTGATTCCCAAAACCTGCTGGATCGTCGACCACACCACCACCGCCGTCACACCCACCGCGCAGCGCGTGGCGCGCTGGAACAAGAGCGGCCACACCCTGGTGCATGCGCCGGTGTTCATGGCGCCGGTGAACGCGCTGGAAGGCACCGGCATCATGCTCGTGTCAGGCGAACAGGCGCGCCACGACGCCCTGCTGCCGGCCTTGCAGCAGATGACGGGCAAGGTGATCTACCTGGGCTTGGCACCAGAGCGCGCTGCGGCCTTCAAGCTCTTCGGCAACATGACGCTGATCGGCATCATGGGCGTGCTGGGCGATGTGAACCGCCTGGCCCATTCGGTGGGCATTTCCAGCGCCGAAGCGTTCTCGTTGTTCCAGCACTTCAACCCCGGCCAGATGCTGCCCGCGCGCGCCGCGCGCATCGCGGGGGGTGACTTCACGTCGCCTTCATTCGAGCTGAGCATGGCGCGCAAAGACGTGCGGCTGATGATCGAGGAAGCACAGAGCCACGGTGTGAACCTGTTCGTGATGCCGGGCGTGGCGGCCATGTTTGACGCGGCCCTGGCACGCGGCGAAGGCGCACTTGATTCGGCCGCGGCGGCGCGCATGCCGGTCTGAACACTCTGATGAACAGGACAGAACGACCATGATCGAACACCATGTAGACATCGCCACCGCAGACGGCGCCATGAACTCATTTGTGGTGCACCCCGAAGAAGGCGGCCCGCACCCGGTGGTGCTGTTCTACATGGACGCTCCGGGCAAGCGCGAAGAGCTGCACGACATGGCCCGGCGCCTGGCCGCGGTGGGCTACTTCGTGGTACTGCCCAACCTGTACTACCGCCGTTCGCGCGACTACTTTTTGCGCGAACGAACTGAAGCCGGCATGGCCGAAATGTTCGGCCACATGGGCACGCTCAACGCCGCCAGCACCGAATGCGACACGCATGCGATGCTGAAATTTGTTGCTGCGCAGCCGCACGCCGATGGCAGCCGCGTGGGCGCCGTGGGCTACTGCATGAGCGGGCCGTTCGTCGTGTGGGCGGCCACGCAGTTCCCGCAACGGCTGCGTGCCATCGCCAGCATTCACGGCGCCGGCATGGCCACCACGGCGCCCAATTCGCCGCACATCGCCGTGGCGCAGCTGCAATGCGAAAGCTATTTCGCCTGCGCTGAAATCGACAAGTGGGCGCCGCCGGCTGATATCGAGCAGTTGCGCGCCGGCTTGCAAAGGGCACGCGCACCCTACCGCATCGAGTGGTACCCCGCGGTGGAGCATGGCTTCGTGTTCCCGCTGCGCGCCGGTGTCTACAACCGCGCCGCGGCAGAGCGGCATTGGGAGCGCTTGTTCAGCCTGTTCGCTCGCACCTTGCAAGCCGCGCCGCCTGCGCGCTGAGGCGGCAAATTGGCTGGCCTGTTCATCAGCTACCGCCGCGATGACAGCGCCGGCCACGCTGGGCGTTTGTTCGATGCGCTGAAGGTGGGTTTCGGCGGTGAGCAGGTCTTCATGGACGTGAGCGACTTGCGCCCGGGGCAAGACTTCGTGGCCGCACTCGACACCGCGCTGGCCCAGGCCGATTGCCTGCTGGCCGTGATCGGCCCGCGCTGGCTGGATGCCACCAATGCCGCCGGCCAGCGCCGCATCAACGATCCAGATGACTTTGTGTTGCGTGAGATTGGTCGCGCCCTGGCCCAGGGCGCCACGGTGATCCCTGTTTTGGTGCATGGCGCCGGCATGCCCGCGGCCAGCGCGCTGCCGCCAGCCTTGCAGCCGCTCGCGCGCCGCCAGGCCATCACCTTGACCGACCAGCGCTGGAACAGCGATGTACAGGAACTGATCGCGCTGCTGCATGCCCGCCACGGCGGTGCGCCGCGCAGTACGGTGCCGGCGGCCAGCGCATCTGTGGCGCCGGCCGGCGCCACACGTTCACAAGTGGCCATGCCCATGCTGGCGCTGGCTGGCGGGCTGGCAGCGGTGATGGTGGGTGCCTGGTGGTTGCTCACCCCGGGCCAACCAACGGGCCCGTTGCCGCCGGCCAGCAGCGCCCAGGCGCCCGGCCCGGGCACGGCCCATACCCCAAACAAGGCCGCACCGAGCGCCGCGACCACGCCCATCGCCGCCAACGCGGTTGCGCGCTTTAACGTGCCCCTGCCGGCCATAAGCGAAGTGCGCTTTCGCACCAGCCG
>JAYUPO010000362.1:0-8623 GCA_043760085.1 Burkholderiales bacterium | reverse complement strand
TGAAAAATCCCAGACGGTCCACCCTGTCGCGCGACAACTTGATCTTCTCGCCGTCGTACCAGGCCGACTCGAACTGGCGGAACTCGCGCCGGACCACTTCGTCGCGGGTGCGGTTGTTGCCTGAAATGTTGATGCGCCGGACATAGGCGCGCCGCGACGGATCAGCCTGCAGCACCACCGTGACGCGGTTGTTCTGGCGGTCGATATCCGGTCTGGCTTCGACTTTCGCAAACGCAAAGCCAAATTTGCCGAACTGATCTGTGAAGGCCTTGGTCGTGCTCGCCACATCGTCGGCGTTGTAAACCTGCCCCGGCTTGATGGTCACCAAGGATTTGAACTCGTCGTCCTTGTCGAGGTAGTTTCCTTCCAACCGCACGGCAGCAACGGCGAATCGCTCGCCTTCGAAGATGTTGACGGTCACCGACAGGTCCTGCTTGTTCGGCGAAATCGCCACCTGCGTCGAGTCGATCCTGAATTCAAGATATCCGCGGCTGAGGTAATAGGAGCGCAGCGTCTCCAGGTCGGCGTTGAGTTTGGCCCGCGAGTAGCGATTGGACTTGGTGTACCAACTCAGCCAGCCGCCTGTGTCCTGATCGAACAAATCCAAAAGCGTTGACTCGCCGAAGGCCTTGGCGCCGACGATGCGGATCTCCTTGATCGTCGAGGCTTCGCCTTCCGTCACCGAGAACGTCAGATTGACGCGGTTGCGCTCGATCGGCGTGACCGTGGTCACCACCTCGGCGCCATACAGGCTGCGCGACAGGTATTGACGCTTGATTTCTTGTTCAGCGCGGTCAACCAGCGCCTTGTCGAAGGGCAGGCCTTCACCGATGCCGGAGTCTTTTAACGATTTGATGAGCTGGTCTTTGTCGAACTCCTTCAGGCCCACGAAGGTGACGTTGGCCACCACCGAGCGCTCATCGACCACCACCACCACCACCTGGCCTTCGATCTCGACGCGCACGTCTTTGAACAGGCCGGTGACGAACAGCGCGCGCAGCGCGATCGCCCCTTTTTCGTCGGAGTAGGCGTCGCCGATGCGAAACGGCAGCGCGGCAAACACCGTGCCCGGGTCGGTGCGTTGCAGGCCTTCAACGCGGATGTCTTTGATGGCAAACGGCGCCACGGCCAAAGCGGCCGGGCTGTACAGCGCGGCCAGGCTCACAACGCAGGCCGCCACGGGCCGTGAAAAGCACAACAGGGGGCTTGGATGCATGGGAGTCAGGGAGAGCCCAGCAAGCGGGCCACGTCGTTGAAGAGGGCAACCGACATCATCAGCAGCAGGATGGCGACACCGCCGCGTTGCAGTCGGGCCAGCCATTGCTCAGACACCGCACGGCCAGTCAATGCCTCGAAAAGATAATACATCAGGTGCCCACCATCGAGCATGGGCAGCGGCAACAGGTTCAACACGCCCAGGCTCACGCTCACCAGGGCGAGGAAGGCGATGTAGTCAGCCAGCCCACGCTGCGCCGACTGGCCGGCGTAGTCGGCAATCGTCAGCGGGCCGCTGAGGTTCTTCAGCGAGGCTTCGCCGATCAGCATGCGGCCCAGCATCTTTACCGTCAGCACGCTGACTTCCCAGGTGCGCACCGCGCCTTGCACCAGGCCGTCAATGGGGCCCTTGTGCACCGTGACCATCTCCAGCGGCGTGCCCAGGTAAGCATCGATGCGGCCAATGGCCTTGCCGTTGTCTTGCACGACGCGCGGGCTCACGCTTAGATCCAGCACCTGGCCGGCACGCGACACCTGCCAGAGCATGCCGCCGCTGCGCGCTTCGCGCCCATACGCGCGGATGCGTTCGTGCAGGTTGTCGGCGTCGGTCACGGCCTGGCCATCCACGCGCAACACTGCATCGCCCTGGCGCAGGCCGGCCTGTGCCGCCGGGCCTGCCGGCTTCACCTCGCCCAGCACGGGCTCGCGCAAGGGCCCGCCCAGGCCCAGGCGGCGGATCAGGCTGGCATCGACCTCGCTGGGCGCCAGCCGGCTGGTTTGCAGCAGCAGGCTGCGCGTGGCGCGGCCCTGGCGGTCGCTCACCGTCAGCCGCAAGTCTTCACCGCTCAACACGGCTTGCATGATCTGCCAGCGCAAGTCGTTCAATGAATCAACGTCGATGGCTTGCGCATCGGCGCCTTCGCGTTGCAGCGTGCGCACCCAGTCGCCCGAGCGCAGGCCGGCGCGTTCAGCCAGGCTGCCCGCGGCGCTGGCACCCAGCACGGCCTTGGGTTCGTTCACGCCGATCCAGTGCGCACCGGCAAAAAGCAACACGGCCAACACCAGGTTGGCCAGCGGGCCGGCTGCCACCACCGCAGTGCGCTGCCACAGCGGCTTGCGGTTGAAGGCGCGGTGCGCTTCATGCGCGCTCACGTTGCCCTCGCGCTCATCGAGCATGCGCACATAGCCGCCCAGCGGCAAGGCGCTGAGCACAAACTCGGTGGCGTCAGGCCCGCGCTTGCGCCGCCACACCACGCGGCCGAAGCCGATCGAAAAGCGCAGCACCTTCACATCACAGGCCACGGCCACCCGGTAGTGGCCCCACTCGTGCACCGCGATCAGCACCGCCAGTGTGACCAGGAAAGCCAACAGCGTGGTGATCATGACGCCAACTCCCGTACCAGGCGACGCGCGTGCACGCGGGCCCGCTCGTCCAGCGCGAGCAGGTCTTCGAGTGAGGCCGCATCGGCCGGCACCGGCACCACGCGGCTCAGGCAGGCCTGGTTGACACTGTGGATGGCGGTGAACGCCAGGCGCCCGGCCAGGAAGGCGGCCACTGCTTCTTCGTTGGCGGCGTTGAGCACCGCGGCCGTGCCCTCAGGCCCGCGTAACGCCGCCCATGAAAGGTGCAAGCCGGGGAAACGCCGCGCGTCAGCTTCCTCAAACGTTAACGCCGCCAGGCTGGTGAAGTCGAGCCTGCCGGCACCGCTTTCAAAGCGACCGGGGTACGACAGGCCGTAGCTGATCGGCCCGCGCATGTCGGGCGTGCCCAGTTGCGCCAGCACTGAACCGTCAGCGCACACCACCATCGAATGGATGATGCTTTGCGGGTGGATCACGACCTTGATCTGCTCGGGCGCCAGGTCGAACAGCCAGCGCGCTTCGATGACTTCGAGCGCCTTGTTCATCATGGTCGCGGAGTCGACCGAGATCTTGCGCCCCATCACCCAGTTGGGGTGGGCGCAGGCTTCATCAGGCGTGACGCTGGCCAGCGACGCCGGCGCGCGGCTGCGAAACGGCCCGCCTGAAGCTGTCAACACGATGTGTTCGATGCGCTCGTGCCAGGTGCTGCGGTCTTCGGGCAGGCACTGGAAGATGGCGGAGTGTTCGCTGTCGATGGGCAGCAGCAACGCACCGCTGGCCTTGACTGCGTTCATGAACACCGCGCCGCCCAGCACCACCGCTTCCTTGTTGGCCAGCAGCAGGCGCTTGCCGCTGCGCGCGGCGGCCATGCACGGCGCCAGGCCTGCAGCGCCGACGATGGCGGCCATCACCGTATCGACCTCGCTGCTGGCGGCCAGTTCGCACAGTGCTTGCGCGCCGGCCAGTACCTCGGTGGCCACGCCAGCTTCGCGCAAGGCGCGCGCCAGGCGCGCGGCCTGTTCCGGATGCGGCAACACGGCCACGCGCGGCTTGAAGCGCAGGCATTGTTCGAGCAGCTCGGCCTCACGCTGGAAGGCACTCAGGCCGATCAGCTCAAAGCGTTCAGGGTGGCGGGCCACCACATCGAGCGTGCTGGTGCCGATCGAACCGGTGGAGCCCAGGATGGCCAGGCGCTGGCGTGTCACTCGTAACCCTTCGTGCTTCGCACTGCGGGATTCGCCTTGGGAACGGCCCGGCGGCTCATGAACTGGCCAAGGCCATGGCGATGGGGAACACCGGCAGCAAGGCGTCAACGCGGTCGAGCACGCCACCGTGGCCAGGCAACAGGCCACTGGAGTCCTTGGCGCCTGCGGCGCGCTTGACCAGCGATTCGAACAGGTCTCCCACCACGCTCATCGCCGCCAAAGCCAGCACAGCGGCCACCATGCCCAGGGTGCCGAAGCGGGCCTGCAACTGACCGTATAAACTGCTGGCTGCAGCGGACTCGACACCCAGCCACACGAACGCCAGCACCAGCACGCCCAGCATGCCGCTGGCCACGCCCTCCCAGCTCTTGCCCGGGCTGATGCTGGGGGCCAACTTGCGCCGGCCGAATGCGCGCCCGCCGGCGTAAGCGGCAATGTCGGCCACCCAGACCAGGCAGAACACCGAGAGGATGAAGTTCACGCCGCGCGCGCGTGCCTGCGTCAACGCCAACCAGGCCAGCCACAACAGCGCCAGGCCGATGGCCCAGCGCAGGCGCGGGCTCAAGCGCGGCCAGGCGGCCACACCGGCACGCAACGCCCAAGCGCCGCCTATCAACCACGCAATTGCCGAACCCCACCACAGGGCGGCGGGCGGCTGCCAGTGCAGGCCCAGCGTCACGCCGCAGGCGCCGGCCAGCAACGTACCCAGCGCCACGCTCACATTGCCTTCGGCCCGGTTCAAGCGCGCCCATTCCCAACCGGCGGCCGCGATCATCACCAGCGTGAGCGCGGCAAAGTACAAGGGGTTGGCCGCCAGCAGGGCTGGCACCAGAAAGGCCATCAGGACGAGCGCTGTCACGATGCGTGTGCGCAGCATGGTGGTCAATCCGCCGCGCTGAACGCGGCCTCGGTCTTGACGCCGCCGAAGCGGCGGTCGCGCTGCGCGTAGGCGTGCAAGGCGGCGTCGATGTCGGCGGCGCCGAAGTCGGGCCACAGCCGGTCGGTGAAGAAGAACTCCGCGTAGGCTGACTGCCAGAGCAGGAAATTGCTGATGCGCATCTCGCCCCCGGTGCGGATGAACAGATCGGGGTCGGGCACGAAGTTCATGGCCATGTAGCTGGCCAGTTTTTGTTCGGTGAGTTCGGCTGCGGCCACGCCGTCGGCCATGGCCTGGCGGCAGGCCTGCACCACGTCCCAGCGGCCACCGTAGTTGAAGGCCACACACAGGGTGATACGGGTGTTGTGCACCGTGCTGCTTTCGGCCTGCTCCCAGGCGCGGCGCAGTTTGTCGGACACCAGAGAGCGGTCGCCGACGATGCGGATGCGCACGCCATCGGCGGCCAGCTTGCCCAGGTACTTGGCCACGGCCACCAGCACCAGGTTCATCAGGCCCGACACTTCTTCGTCGGGCCGCTTCCAGTTCTCGGACGAGAACGCGAACACCGTGAGCACTTCAACGCCACGCTGCGCAAACAGATTGACGGTGCGCACCAGCGCATCCACGCCATGCTTGTGGCCATAAAAGCGCGGCATGTAGCGCTTGCGCGCCCAGCGGCCGTTGCCATCCATCACCACGGCCACGTGGCGCGGTACGGCAGGGTTGGGGGTGGTGCTCAAGCCAGGCAGGCTGCGACAGGGCGATGGTGGATCAGCGGCACGGGCGCGGCCAGGCCGTCACACCGCCAGGACTTCGGCTTCCTTGCCATGCACCAGGCGGTCGACTTCAGCCACAACGCGGTCGGTGAGTTTTTGCACCTCGTCTTGCGCGCGGCGTTCATCGTCTTCGGTGACGGCCTTGTCCTTGAGCAGCTTCTTCAGGTGTTCGTTCGCATCGCGGCGCAGGTTGCGCACCGCCACCTTGCACTCTTCGCCGGCATGGCGCACCACCTTGGTGAGTTCCTTGCGGCGCTCCTCGGTGAGTGCGGGCATGGGCACGCGCAGCAAGTCGCCCATGGCCGCCGGGTTCAGGCCCAGGCTGGATTCGCGGATGGCCTTTTCGATCTTCGCCCCCATGCCCTTTTCCCAGGGCTGCACGCTGATGGTGCGGGCGTCGAGCAAAGTGACGTTGGCCACCTGGCTGAGCGGCACCATCGAGCCGTAGTACTCGACATGAACCTGATCGAGCAGGCCGGGGTGCGCGCGGCCGGTGCGAACCTTCTGCAAGTCACTCCTTAACGATTCGAGTGACTTGGCCATCTTGGACTCGGCCGTTTGCTTGATCTCGGCAATGGTCATGGTGTGGGGCTCCTCAAACGTGCACCAGCGTGCCTTCGTCTTCACCCATCACCACGCGCTTCAGGGCGCCGGGCTTGTTGATGCTGAAGACCTTGATCGGCAGTTTCTGGTCACGGCACAGCGCGAAGGCCGTGGCATCCATCACCGCCAGGTTGCGGCTCATGGCTTCATCGAACGTGATGGTGTTGTAGCGCGTGGCGTTCTTGTCTTTGTTCGGGTCGGCGCTGTACACGCCGTCGACCTTGGTGGCCTTGAGCACGATCTCGGCACCGATCTCCGCGCCGCGCAACGCGGCCGCCGTGTCGGTGGTGAAAAAGGGGTTACCGGTACCCGCTGCAAAGACCACGATCTTGCCTTCTTCCAGGTACTGCAAGGCCTTGGGCCGCACATACGGCTCAACCACTTGCTCGATCGAGATGGCCGACATCACGCGCGCCGTCATGCCTTCCTGGCGCATGGTGTCGGCCAGCGCCAGGGCGTTCATCACCGTGGCCAGCATGCCCATGTAGTCGGCCGTGGCGCGATCCATGCCCACCGAGCCGCCGGCCACGCCGCGAAAGATGTTGCCCCCGCCAATGACCACCGCCACTTGCACGCCCAGCTTGGTGACTTCCTGCACCTCGCGCACCATGCGCACGATGGTGCCGCGGTTGATGCCGTAGGCGTCGTCGCCCATCAGGGCTTCGCCGGAAAGCTTGAGCAAGATGCGTTGGTACGCAGGCATTCTTTGGCGCTCCCGTTTTGAGTGGCGTGCGAGTGTAAGCGGCAGGGTTGATGGCTAGCCGGGGCGTGCCGGGATCAAACGCCCTTGGCAGCAGCCACCTGCGCGGCCACTTCGGCGGCGAAGTCGTCGACCTTCTTTTCAATGCCTTCGCCCACCACGTACAGCGTGAACGCCTTGACCGTGGTGCCCGCGGCCTTGAGCATCTGTTCCACCGTTTGCTTGTCGTTCTTGACGAAGCTCTGGTTGAACAGCGACACCTCTTTCAGATATTTCTGCACCGCGCCATCAACGCGCTTGGCCACGATCTCCGGCGGCTGCACCGCCTTGCCGGCAGCCACCGCCGCCGCCGCGTCTTCAGACGCTTTCTCGGCGGCCACACGGCGCTCGCGCTCCACCAGTTCGGCCGGCACCTCGGCGGCCGACAGCGACACCGGCTTCATCGCCGCCACGTGCATGGCCATGTCTTTGGCCGCGGCTTCGTCGCCGGCGTATTCCACCAGCACGCCGATGCGCGTGCCGTGCAGGTAATGCGCCACCTTGGCCCCGCTTGAGCCGGCCGCGCGCTTGAAGCGGCGCACGGTCATGTTCTCGCCGATCTTGCCGATCAAGCCTTTGCGCACGTCTTCAAGCGTGGGGCCGAAACCAGCCAGCGCCAGCGGCAAGCCGCCCAGCGCCGCCACGTCAGCCGGCGCATGCTGCGCCACCAGTTCGGCCGCGGCCTTGGCGAAGGCCAGGAAGTCGTCGTTCTTCGAAACGAAATCGGTCTCGCAGTTCACTTCAACCATGGCGCCGAGCTCGGCAGCCACGCTGGCGGCGATCACGCCTTCAGCGGTGATGCGGCTGGAGGCCTTGCTGGCCTTGCTGCCAAGCTTGACGCGCAGAATTTCTTCTGCGCGGTCGGCATCGCCATCGGCTTCGGTCAGGGCCTTCTTGCATTCCATCATCGGGGCATCGGTCTTGGCGCGCAGAGCGGCGACCATGCTGGCGGTAATTGCGGGCATCAGAATTTCTCCGTCAACGGGTTCTTGCTGTGAAAAAGGGGCCTGCAACAGCCCCTCGTTCATGGGCAGTTCAGGGCTCAGTTGCTTTCACTGACCTCAACGTATTCATCGCCACCGGCGGCCACGGCCTGCACCATGTCGGAGGTGGCATTGGCCTTGCCTTCGAGCACGGCGTCGGCCACCGCACGGGCGTACAGCGCCACGGCTTTGGCCGAGTCGTCGTTGCCCGGAATGACGTGATCGATACCGATCGGGTTGTGGTTGGTGTCGACGATGCCCACCACCGGAATGCCCAGCTTCTTGGCCTCGGCGATGGCGATCTTGTGGTAACCCACGTCGATGACGAACAGCGCATCGGGCAGCGCGCCCATGTCTTGAATGCCGCCCAGGTCTTTCTCAAGCTTGGTCAGCTCGCGCTCGAACATCAGCGCTTCTTTTTTGATCATCTGCTCGATGCCGCCTTCCTTGGCGGCCTGCATTTCCTTGAGCTTTTTCAGCGAGCCCTTCACCGTCTTGAAGTTGGTGAGCATGCCGCCCAGCCAGCGCTGGTCGACGAACGGCATGTTGCAGCGCTGCGCTTCCAACGCAATCACCTCGCGCGCCTGGCGCTTGGTGCCCACCATCAGGATGGTGCCGCGGCGGCTGGCCAACTGGCGCACGAACTTCATCGCGTCGTTGAACAGCGGCTGCGTCTTTTCAAGGTTGATGATGTGAATCTTGTTGCGGTGCCCATAGATGTACGGCGCCATCTTGGGGTTCCAGAAGCGGGTTTGGTGGCCGAAATGGACACCTGCTCGTTCATGTACGGCCTCGCGTTCGACGAGAGCGCCGAGGAGACCGACGCGGTCACCCAGGCGGCCGGCCTGAAGGTCGCGATCGAC
>JAYUPO010000361.1:0-3325 GCA_043760085.1 Burkholderiales bacterium | reverse complement strand
TCCTTGCGCACGCGCTCGTGCAGGCGCTCGGCAAAGGCCTCGGCCAGGCGGTCGGCCAGGGCCTTGAGCATGATGGCGGAGTAGTCGTCTAAGGCCTGCTCGAACTGCGCGGCGCGCGTGTCGGCGCCATGGCCGGCAGTCACGGCAAAGGCGCCGATGTAATCCGGGCGCACACCCTTGGGCGCGATGAAATCGGCCAGGCTGCGATTCGGGCGCCGTACTTTTCCATTCACCCCATCCACCACCGGGCGCTCGCTTTGCAGGCGCAGCGGCTGCCAGCGCAGCAGCACCTGGCGGCGCGACTCATCGGCATAGACCTCAATGATGTCGTCCGCCACCGTGTTGGCCGGCAGCAGCGTGACCACACCGTGCGCCTGCAGCCAGCGGCCGTCGATGACCTTCTTCAGCAGCGCTTGCGCGTCGGCAAACACCTTGCGCGCCGCGTCGCCCACCACCTCGTCTTGCAGGATGGCGGGGTAGCGGCCGGCCAGGTCCCAGGTCTGGAAGAACGGGCCCCAATCGATGTGGCGCGCCAGTTCGGCCAGGTCGTAGTGCTTGAACACGCGCCGGCCCATGGCGCGTGGCACGGGCGGCACATGGGCCGCCCAATCCACGCCGGCCTTGTTGGCCCGTGCCGCAGCCAGGCTAACCAAAGGCGTCACCTTCTTCCGGGCGTGCAGGGCGCGCACCTGTTCATAGTCGGCCTTCAGCTCGGCCAGGTAGGCCGCCGAGCGTTCGTCGGACAACAGCTCGCTGCACACACCCACGCTGCGCGAGGCATCGGGCACATAGACCACCGGGCCGCTGTAGTGCGGCGCGATCTTCACCGCCGTGTGCACCCGGCTGGTGGTGGCCCCGCCGATGAGCAAGGGCGTGGCGCGTGAACGGAAGTATTCATCGCGCTGCATCTCGGCCGCCACATGCTGCATCTCTTCCAGGCTGGGTGTGATGAGGCCCGAAAGCCCGATCAGGTCGGCGCCTTCAACGCGCGCCTTCTCAAGAATGTCTTGCGCCGGCACCATCACGCCCATGTTGATGACTTCGAAGTTGTTGCACTGAAGCACCACGGTGACGATGTTCTTGCCGATGTCATGCACATCGCCTTTAACGGTTGCGATGACTATTTTTCCCTTTGGCTTGGCGATGCCGCCGCCAGCCACGTGCAGGCGCTTTTCTTCCTCGATGTAGGGCAGCAAGTGCGCCACCGCCTGCTTCATCACCCGCGCGCTCTTCACCACCTGGGGCAGGAACATCTTGCCCGCGCCGAAACGCTCGCCCACGATGTTCATGCCGGCCATCAAGGGCCCTTCGATCACATGCAGTGGCCGCCCGCCGCCGCCGCGCACGGCTTGCCAGCATTCCTCGGTATCAACGTTGATGAACTCGGTGATGCCGTGCACCAGGGCGTGGCTCAAGCGCTCGTTCACGCCGCCCACGCGCCAGGCCAGGCGGGTGGTTTCATCCTTGGCCGCACCCTTGGCGGTGTCAGCCACTTCGAGCAAACGCTCGGACGCCGTCAACACCGGCTCGCCAGGCTTGAGCGCCGGTTTGCGGTTCAACACCACATCTTCCACACGCTCGCGCAGCGTCGGCGCAAGATCGTCATACACGCCCACCATGCCGGCGTTGACGATGCCCATGTCCATGCCCGCCTGGATGGCGTGGGCCAGGAACACGGTGTGGATCGCCTCGCGCACCGGGTCGTTGCCACGGAAGCTGAAGCTCACGTTGCTCACCCCACCCGAGACCTTGGCGCCGGGCAGGTTGGCCTTGATCCAGCGCGTGGCCTCGATGAAGTCGACCGCGTAGTTGTCGTGTTCCTCGATGCCGGTGGCAATGGCGAAGATGTTGGGGTCGAAGATGATGTCTTCAGCAGCGAAGCCCACGTCGTCCACCAGCACCCGGTAGGCACGCTGGCAGATGCCCGTCTTGCGTGCGAAGGTGTCGGCCTGGCCTTTTTCGTCGAAAGCCATCACCACGGCGGCGGCGCCATAACGTTTGACAAGTGTCGCTTGGCGCTTGAACTCGGCCTCGCCCTCTTTGAGCGAGATCGAGTTCACGATGCCCTTGCCCTGGATGCACTTCAGGCCGGCTTCGATCACGCTCCATTTTGAAGAATCGATCATGATCGGCACGCGCGCAATTTCGGGCTCGCCGGCAATCAGGTTGAGGAAGCGCACCATGGCGGCCTGGCTGTCCAGCATCGCCTCATCCATGTTCACATCGATGATCTGGGCGCCGTTTTCCACCTGCTGGCGTGCCACGGCCAGTGCGTCTTCAAAACGCCCTTCCAGGATCATGCGTGCAAAGGCCTTGGAGCCGGTGACGTTGGTGCGCTCGCCGATGTTCACGAACAGTGAACCGGCGTCGATGCTCATGGCCTCCAGGCCTGACAGGCGAAGCGGCAAGGGCAGGGGCAATGCGGCAGATGTCAAAAGCAGTCTCGCAGTGTTGAACCGCGAGCGCCGTTGCAGAACGTGGGCTGGGCACCCGCGTGGCCCCAAGCCTGGCAGCGTGCTTCAAGCCGCTGTTGCAACGCTCCTTGGGATGGCTTGAATTCTAGCGTTGCCCAGTAGCGTCAAGCCGCCGCCAACGCCGTGAACAGCGGGTCGCGGCGCGAACGCGGCCGGTAGCCCCCCAAGCGCTTGGCGATGGCCGCAATGTGCTCCGGCGTGGTGCCGCAGCAGCCGCCGGCCAGGTTGATGAAGCCTTCGCGTGCAAAGCCTTCGAGCAAGCTGCTGGTGACCTCGGGGGTTTCATCGAAGCCGGTGTCGCTCATCGGGTTGGGCAGGCCGGCGTTCGGGTGGCAGCTGATGAAGGTGTCGCCCGCCACCTTGGCCAGCTCTTCGATGTAGGGGCGCATCAGCGCAGCGCCTAACGCGCAGTTCAAGCCGATGCTCAGCGGCCTGGCATGGCGCAGCGAATGCCAGAAGGCGGCCACGGTCTGGCCGGAAAGGATGCGGCCCGAGGCGTCGGTCACGGTGCCGGAGATCATCACCGGCAGGCGTTCACCGCTTTGTTCCATCAGTTCGTCCAGCGCGAACAGCGCCGCCTTGGCGTTGAGCGTGTCGAAGATGGTCTCGACCAGGAACAGGTCGCAGCCGCCTTCCAGCAGGCCCGAGGCCTGTTCGAAGTAGGCCGCACGCAGCTCGTCGAAGCTGACGTTGCGCGCCGCCGGGTCGTTCACGTCGGGGCTGATGCTGGCGGTGCGCGGCGTCGGGCCCAAGGTGCCGGCGGCAAAGCGCGGCTTGGCCGCGGTGCTGTGGCGCGCGCAGGCCGCGCGGGCCAGGGTGGCCGAAGCCACATTCATGGCGCGGGCCATGGC